>CAZACH010000033.1:0-1292 GCA_964483275.1 uncultured Sphingomonadaceae bacterium
GCGGGAGCGGTCGCGCTAGGGTCGATTCCGAAAATCAACGGAGAGGTCTCATGGCTACGCTTTCGCGCGACGTGATCGATTATATCGAGGTGCCGGCGCATGTCCCGCCGCATCTCGTCCGCGAGTTCGACTATCTCGGCTGCCCGCCCGAGCAATATGTCGTCGATTTCTGGAAATCGCTCCACGACGGGCCGGACATCTTCTTCACCCCTTGCAATGGCGGGCACTGGGTGATGACCCGGTTCGACGACGTGGCGGAGATGCTCACCGACTGGCGCCGCTTCTCCTCGCGCTTCGTGAACGTGCCCAAGAGCGGGGTGCCCGAGGCGCTGCCGATCATCGGCACCGATCCGCCGCTGCACACCGACTATCGTCGCCTCGTCGCGCCCTTCTTCTCGCCCAAGGCGATCCGCGACCTGGAGGTGCGCGCGCGCGAACTGACGTTGCAGATGCTCGACCGCTTCGAGCATCGCGGGGAATGCGACTTCACCGCGGAATTCGCGCTGCGCATGCCGATCGGCATTTTCATGAGCCTGATGGACCTGCCCGAGGAGGATCGCGAGGAGCTGCTCGTGATCGCCAATCAGGTCATCCACGGCGAAACCTCGGCGCTGCGGATGGAGGGCTTCCGCAAGGCCTATGCCTATCTCGACGATGTCGTCGTCGCGCGGCGGGAAAAGCCCGGCGAGGATGTGCTCAGTGCGCTCATCAAGGGGCGGATCGACGGCGGCCGCGCGATGACGCATCAGGAACTGCTCGACGCGGGCGCGCTGCTGCTCGCGGCGGGGCTGGACACGGTCGCCGGCATGATGGGCTGGATCATGCTGTTCCTCGCGCGCAACGAGGGGCATCGCCGCCGCCTCGTCGCCAATCCGGCGGAAATCCCGTCCGCGATAGAGGAGTTGATGCGTGTCCATTCCTCCGCGAACAACGCGCGTCTGGTGACGGAGGACCTGACGTTCAAGGGCGTCGCGATGAAGGCGGGCGACATGGTGCTCGCCTCCACCTCGCTCGCCGGGATCGACGAGCGCCACTATCCCGACCCGCTGACCGTCGACTTCGATCGCGCGGACAAGCGCAGCCTGATCTTCGGCCGTGGTCCGCACCAGTGCATCGGCGCCTATCTCGCCCGCACCGAGTTGCGCGTGTTCCTCAAGGAATGGCTCGCGCGCATCCCCGATTTCGCGATCGCACCCGGCAAGGCGCCGCGCATGGCCTCGGGCAGCGCGAATACCGTGCATTATCTGCCGCTGGTCTGGCCGGTGGCGTGACATCGCGGCGGGCCGGCGCGG
>CAZACH010000033.1:1392-12340 GCA_964483275.1 uncultured Sphingomonadaceae bacterium
CCGCCCGCGCCTTGCGTCAGAACTGCACGCGTTTGGTGAAGCCGCCGTCGACGACCACATTGGCGCCGGTGGTGAAGCTCGATGCCGGGCTTGCCAGGAACAGGACGGTGTTGGCCACCTCGACCGGATCGCCCATTCGGCCAAAGGGGATCTGGCCTTCGATGCTGTCATAGACCTCGGGATAGGCATCCCTGGTCTTGGACCAGTTGCCGCCGGGGAACACCACCGGGCCTGGGGTGACCGCATTGACGCGGATGCCCTTGGGCGCCCAGGCCTGCGACAATTGCTTCGAATAGGTGAGCAGCGCGCCCTTGACCGCGTTGAAGGCGTTCGGCGCGAGAAATGTCTCCACCGCGGCGGTCGACGACATCAGCACCACCGCGCCGGCCGACGACTTCTCCAGATAGGGTTCGAGCGTGTTGCAGCCGGTCACCGCGCACATCACGTCGAGATTGAAGGCCTGTTCCCAGTCCGTGCCGTCACCGCCCGAAGAACTGACATTGTGGACGAAGATGTCGACGCCGCCCAGCTTTTCGGCGGCGGCCAGTAGCCAGTCCTTGTAGCCGTCCTGATCTTTTATCTCGAAGGCCTCGCCGAAGACCTTGCCGCCATGCTTCGACAGGCTGTCGGCGGTTTCCTTCACCTGATCCGCGCTGCGTGAGAAGAAGGCGACATCCGCGCCCTCCGCGGCAAAGCCCTCCAGCGTGGCACGGCCGATGCCGCGGCTGCCGCCGGTCACGATGACCTTTTTGCCGGTCAGTTTCAGGTCCATGCTCGTCTCCTCTTTTGATTTTTGGATCGGGTTGATGAAGGGTCAGTTGGACGGCGGGATTTCCGCCGTCTCCGGTTGGCGCTGTTCGTCCGGTGCCCATTGGCCCAGCCCGGCCGCCCATTCGATGCCCCGGCGGAGCAGTTCGTAGAAGGCGGGCTGGATCCACGCGCCGGGGTCTATTTTGGGATAGTCGGGCGTGAAGGGTTCCATGTCGTAACGGCCGCGCCGGTGGCCGAGGGTCAGGTAAAGCACCTCGCCCGCGCCATGATCGCGCAGATACATGACCGGCCGCGGCTCGTCGGTCCGCCAATCCAGCTCCTCGAACCCGTCCTCGGCCATGCCGTTGAAATGGGTTTGCAGGAGCACGCGATTGCCCTTGTGGACGTCCGCAAGATAAAGTTCGTCGAGCACCTCGAAGCGCGGCGGGATGCCCCGCACCAGCGGATGGTCCGGCTCCACGACTTCAACGGTGTAGGGGATGATCGGCGGGTGGGCGACGAACTGGCTGCCGAGCATGTGCATCAGGACGGGCGCCTCGTCGCGCGGCGCCTTGCACAGCCCGTCCTCGATCCGCAAGATCGAGTTGGTGCCGTGCAGCGCGAACCATTTCCCGCCCGCTGCGAGCCAGGCGCTGATGGCTTCCTGCTCCGCCGTCGTCGGGATGGCGTCGACGGTGTAGGTGATGAGGAAGTCCGATGCCGTGATCGCGTCCAGATCATGGTAAGTCTCGGCCATGCGAACCCGGATGCGCTCTTTCTCGTTGAGCAGCTTCAGGATTTCGATACGGGCGAAATCAATATCATGATATTTGCCCGCGCAGACGAAATAGGCGTTGATGCGGCCTGACATGGCCTCTCTCCCTGGACATGGCGCGTGCGGATCGGCGGTTCAGTCCGCCATCTTCTCGTCAAGCACTTCGTGGAAGCGTTTGAGCACGAACTCCTGATAGTCGCCGAGCTGGGCATAGTGCCGCTCCGGATCGGCCGAGCGGGCACCCATCTGGACCTTGGGCAGATTCTCGAAATCCTGATCGAACACCGCGCCGAGGAACCCGAACACCGGTGCCAGTTCGAACACATTTTCGCCGGGGTCGACGTCGATGCGCGCGGCGGGCGCGGGCCGCTCCGTGCCCACCGGATGATGCTTCATCATCCGGACCTCCATATAGCTCATTTCCGGATCGGTTTCATGCGGCAGGAACGAGTAGACGAAAGGCAGCGCCTCGGAGAGCCAGAAGGTGCTTTGCGGGAAGACGAAGTAGAGCGGCGAGTCGAGCAACAACCCGTCCGGCAAGGTGCATGCGCGGCCCAGCCGCTCTGATTCGAGCATGCGGAACCAGGCGGCGACCTGCGGCCGCACCGGCCGGGTGCGGTCGAGTTCGGGCAATGGAGCGCCCGGATGGTGCATGTCGCGCAGGAAGGTCGCGGCGCCCAGGATCGCGTCCGCCGTCGTCACCTCGGACGCGGCATGCATGCTGGGGTGGCCGCCCGGCGTCAGCTGCCGGCCGATATGGGCGACGCCGTCCTCATAGACGTCATATTGGGACTGGGTATCGCCGCTGAACGGGATCGCGTTCGAATGGGTGCCGATCACGTGATAGGATTCCATGAAGGCTTCCTGCGTGAGCTTCCAGTTGGCCTTCACGGTCTTGCGGAAATGGCCCGCGACATAGCGGTTCGGCATGTCGAACTGCTCGAAATGCGCCGGGATCACGCCGAGCGTCTCGAGCAGCGACGGTGCCTGCCGGTCGGCGTTGATATAAAGGAAGCCGCCCCAGCGTTCGACGCGCACCTCGCGCAAGGCGGCGTTCCTGGGCGTCACCATCTTGAAGTCCCAGTGGCTGGGAACGAAGCTCAGCCGGCCGTCATTCTTCCATTCCCACGCATGGAAGGGGCATCGGATGCCGTCGCCCGACTCGGTCTTGCCGCACAGCAGGGTGCCGCGATGCGTGCAGCTGTTATAGAAGGCCTTGAAGCTGTCCGCCTCGGTACGGATGACGAAGAAGGACACCGGGCCGACGCTGATCGGCGTGCGATCGCCGATCGCGGGGATGTCCGACTCGTGGCAGACCAGGATCCAGGACTTCATCCAGACCCGCGCATGCTCCTTGCGGGCATAGTCGGGATCATAATAGCGGGTGTAGTCGATGCGATCGTAGGTGGGATCGTAATTGCCCTGCTCGCGATTGGCCGGAAAATCCGGGAAAGTGTCGGCCGCCCACAGTTCGCCCGCCAGCGCCCGATCCGGCGAGCCGTGCCCGCGTTTGATCGATTCGATCCTGCTGATGACTGTCATAACCATCTCCTCATCGTCTTTGCCGGCCGGCGATGTCACCATCCGTCAGATTCGGGAGCAGCGTACGATATCGTCTACAATATCGCCAGCGGTTCATGGATCGTAAGCGGGTAACGCACGCGCACGATCACTGGCGGAATTCACGTTTTCGTGCGGCTCGCAACGTCTCGATGGCCTAAAAACTGCTCCAGAAAGGGCAGGAGCGCTTCGACGAAGGCATCGTTGCGATCGCCGGCGACCATGTGGCCGGCGCCCGCGACGTCGACGGTTTGCGCGTGCGGGATCAGGGTCAGCAGATGCGCGACCTGCTCCGGCCCGACCAGGTCGCTCGCGCCCGCCCGCACCAGCAGGGTCGGCACGCGAACCCGCCGGGCGGCGGCGATGAAGCGGGCTTCGTCTTCCTGCGCCTCCCCGTCGCTCTGCACCAGGCGCGGATCCCAATGCCAGTGATAGCGCCCGCCCCGTCGGCGCAGCACCTGCGCGAGGCCGGCGGCGCTCGCCGGACGGCGGCGGTGCGGATTATAGTCCGCAAGCGCGGCCGCCGCCTGCTCGACCGTCTCGAACCCCTCCAGATGCGCGCTCATGAAGCTGGTGATCCGCTCAACGCCGGCGCGATCCACGCGGGGCGTGACGTCGACCAGCACCAGCCCGCGCGCCAGCGATTGCCCGGCCTCGCCTTCGAGCAGCAGGGCGGTGAGGCCGCCCATCGAGGCGCCGACCAGCAGCGGCGGCCTGTCGGTCCGCGCCACCAGCGCCGCGAGGTCGTTGCGCAGCGCGTCCCAGCTATAATCCCCCTCCGGCGACCAGTCGCTGTCGCCATGGCCGCGCGCGTCGATCGACCAGACGTGAAAGCCCAGGCGGGCGAAGGTCTCGGCGCCCTTTTTCCAGCTATGCCGGGTCTGCCCGCCGCCGTGGAGCAGCATGAGCACGGGATCGCCGGGCGTGCCGACCATATCGACCGCGAGCGATACGCCGCTGGCGACCGCGATCCGCTGCGTCTGCTGCCCTGAACCTGCCATATCCATCCCCGTCACGTCAGCAACTGCTTGGCCAGAATGCCGCGCTGGACCTCGCTCGACCCGCCGGCGATGGTCAGCACCCGGTCGTTCAGATAGCGCCGCATCGGCGTTCGGGCATAGTCCGGCCCGGTGACGAGCGCGGGGTCCCGCGCCGCGAACGCCGCCTCTTGGTCGATGGCGGCATAGGGGCCGAGCGCCTCGATGATGAGTTCGTCGACCCGCTGCGCCGTTTCGCTCCAGCTCAGCTTCATCAGCGAGGCGGCGAAATCGCCGACATTCCGGCCGGCCGGCAGCGCATAGACGAGCCGTTCCTCGGTAAGGCGGATGGCCAGCGTCTCGATCTCGAGTTCGGCGAAGCGGCGGCGGAAGTCGCGCGCATGCCAGAGCGGCGCGCCGTCGCCGCCGCGCTCCTGCCGGGCGATGTCCCGCAGCCGCGCCAGTTCCATCACCAGCGCCGGCACCTGATGGCCGACGCCGCGCTCGAATTCGAGGAGATATTTGGCGACCTGCCAGCCGTCATCCTCCGCGCCGACGCGATTGGCGACGGGCACGCGCACATCGTCGAAAAAGACCTGGTTGACCTCATGCTCGCCCGAGATCGAGATCAGCGGGCGCACCGTGATGCCGGGCGTCGACATCGGCACCAGCAGGAAGCTGATGCCGTCCTGCCGCCGTTCCTTCTGCGCGGTGCGGGCCAGGACGAAGATCCAGTCGGCGAACTGGGCGAAGGTCGTCCAGATCTTGGAGCCGTTCAGCACATAATCGTCGCCGTCGCGAACCGCCTGAAGCTGAAGCGCGGCAAGATCGGAGCCGGCATTCGGCTCGGAATAGCCCTGGCACCAATAATCCTCGCCCGACAGCACGCCCGGCAGGAAGCGTGCCTTCTGCTCGGGGGTGCCGTAGCGCATCAGCACCGGGGCGACCATTTGCAGCCCCATCGCCGGCAGGCGCGGCGCGCCGGCTTGGGCCATCTCCTCCTCGAAAATCTGGCGCTGGCGCGGGGTCCAGCCCGGGCCGCCATATTCGGACGGCCAGGCGGGCGCGGCCCAGCCGCGCGCGGCGAGTTTCCTGTGCCACGGCGTGCCCGCGGGAGGGGTCGCGAAGGCGCCGCTCTCCCACGCCGTCAGTTCGCGCAGCGCGGGCGTCAGCTCGGCGTCCAGGAACGCGCGCACCTCGTCGCGGAACGCCGCGTTCGCGGCCGCTTCCTCGCCCTGTATGTCCGACAGGCGGGTCATCAGATGATCGTCCGAACCGTCGGGGATCGTCGTCCCGGCCTGTTCGGCGAAGGCGTCCAGATGATCGCTGGCGCTGCCGCACTCAAGCTGCAACGCCGTCGCCCGGCGGAAATAATGGGAGATCGGCGTCTCGTCCATCATGCCGACCGCGCCGTGCATCTGGATCGCTTCGCGCCCGATGCGGTTGATCGCGCGATTGACGGTGAACTTGGCGGCCGAGACCAGCAGCGCCTTGTCCCCGGCGCCGGACGCGACCGCATGGGCCGCCGCCTGCGTGATCGAGGTCGCATGCTCGAAGGCATATTGCAGATCGACGAGCCGGTGCTGGAGCACCTGGAAGCTGGCGAGCGGTTTGCCGAACTGCTTGCGCTGCTGGATATAGGCGGTGGTCTGGGCGATCATGGCGCGCATCAGCCCGACGCCCTCGGCGCACAGCGCGACGGTCGCTTCTTCCACCATCGCCCTGAGCAGCGGCAGTCCTTCGTCGGCCTGTCCAGCGAGGTCCGCCGCCGTCGCCGCGACATCTTCGAAGCGGATGTCGGCGACCGCCCAGCCGTCAATGGCGCGGGCCGGGCGCAGCGTGACGCCGGCGCGATCCTTGTCGATCAGGAACAGCGAGATCCCGTCCCGATCGCGCCGGCCGCCGCTGGTCCGCGCCGAGACCAGCAAATGGCTGGACCATGGCGCGGCCCGCACCATGATCTTGCCGCCGCGCAGCCGATAGCCGCCCGCGCCGTCGCTTGCGGCGCTGAGGGCGACATCGTGCAGGCAGTCGCGCGAAGCACCTTCGAGGCAGGCGATCGCCACGGTCAGCGCGCCGGCGCCGATCGCCGCCGCCCGCTCCGCCGCGCGCGGTCCGCCGGCGGCGATGAGCGTGCGCCCGGCCATGATGACGGACGGCAGATAAGGCTGCGCGACCAGATGCTCGCCGAGCAGCTCCATCACGATCATCGCATCGCGAAGGCCACCGCCCATGCCGCCGAGCGCTTCGGGGAAGGGGGCGGTGAGAATGCCGAGGTCGTTCGCGAGGCGTCGCCAGCCATCTTCCGACCAGCCCCGCTCCCCGGCCTCCGCGCGATCGCGCAGATAGCCGTCGACCGCCTGCCGCAGCAGTGCCTGTTCCTCGCTCTGCTGGAACATCATGTCGTCCGCAGCGCCATCAGCGTGGCGCCGACATCCGCGCAGAACGTGTCGAGCGCGCGCCCGTCGCCATCGCGCACCGCCTCGATGAAGGCTGACAGCACGGCGCGCAACTGCCGGTTGACCGCGTTGGCCTCGGCGAAGGAGGCCGGGACGTGATCCGTCGCTTCGGCGGCGGCGCGCAGCGCGTCGGCGTGGCCGGCGAATGTCGCGGGCAGGGCGGTTTCGCGGTCGAGCCGGGCCGCGCCGTCCTGCGCCAGCCGGGCGAAGGCCGCATTCTCGCGGAGCAGGTCGAAGCCGGCCTCGTTCCAGCGCGCGTCGCGCAGCACCGCCATGACGCGCTTGAGCTGCACCTGCGCGGCCGGCGGCAGCAGCGGTGCGACCTCCTGCTTCAGGATGGCGCGCGCGCCGGCGATCACCTCGTCGGGGGTCGGCCTCATGGCTGGTTGTCCTTGTGCGTGATGGCGGCGAGCAGCGGGCGGACGATGAACTCGGCGGACGCCGCCATGCGGCTCGGATCGCCGTCCACCTGCCAGCGCAGCGCGGCCACGGTCATATAGGCAAGCTTGTACATGGCGAACACCGACCAGAAGCGCACCGCCTTGCGGTCCACCGGCGCGCCGGCAGCCGCCTCATAGCGGCGGAGCGCCTCCTCGGCGCCGAACACGCCGGGGATCAGATGCTCGGCGGCATAATAGGGCGTGAGATACCAGCCGAGATCCTCGGCCGGATCGCCGATATGGGTGAACTCCCAGTCGAGCAGGGCGGACACCCGGTTGCCCTCGACCAGCATGTTGGCGGGACGATAGTCGCCATGGACGATCGACGGCCGCGCGGGCCGCGCCGGCAGGTTGCGCCACAGCCACCAGGAGGCGAAGCGCAGCTCGACCATCGGCTCGGCCTCGAGCCGCGCGATCGCCTCGTCATGCTGGCGCAGATGCTGCTCGGCGGACATCCAGTCCGACGCGCCGGGCACGGCGGCGCCGTCGACGGCATGCAGCCTGGCGAGCAGGTCCATCATCTGCCCGCCAATGCCGACCCGGTCGTCCTGCGACAGGCCGAGCTTGTTGCGGTCGTTCATCAGGTTGCGGTCGGAGGCGCCGGGGCAGCGGTCCATCACCATCGCCGGGCGGCCGAGATGATCCCCCGCCGCGTCGAACCAGTAGACGCGCGGCGCCGCAACCCCGGCGCCGTCCAGCACCTTCAACACCTCGAACTCGGCGCCACGGCCGCCGAAGGCGAACTCGTTCTCCATGCCGCTGCGCAGGATCAGCGGGCGCTCGACCGGCTGGCCCGCCTCGTCCCAGCGGCCGTCAAACGCCCATATCTCCGACGAATTGCCGCCCTGAAGCTTGCGGAACCCGCGCACATCCAGCCCGTCCACGCCGCCCTGGGCGCGGGCGAGCGCACGGATGCCCTCGACGATCGCGTCCTGCTCCATCGCGATCAGCCGCGCCGCGACGGGCGATGCGCCTCGGCATATTTGCCGTAGCCGCGCCGGATCATATATTCGATGACGCCATAGCCGGTTTCGTCCTTGTGGCGCGCCTCGATCAGATGGTCGCTGGAATGGCTGTTATAGCCGCGCAGCGCCTCGGTATCGGCGAGGTCATATTCCTCATGCTCGATATATTCGTCGCTGAACCATTTGCCCTGGGTCGAACCATAGCCGCCGCCCGCCAGATAGGCGCGCCCCGGACAGGCCCGGATGGCGATGTCCATCACTTCGCCGCTGAAGAACTCGATGCGGAACTCGCCGCCGAGCAAGGTCTGCACCGGCGCATTCTCCGCCCAGCGGAAATCGTGGCTGACCGCCTTGATCTCGTCGTCATGCTCGCCGCTGCCCTCCGGGCGCATGATCGTCGCGGTCAGATGCGTCGGCCGGCCCGGCTGGGATTCGAACAGATAGATGTGCAGCGAGAAGCTCGGGAACTGGATGGGCATGAAGGCCAGGAAATTCCACTGGACCGAGGCAACCGGCGGATCGCCCGGCATGCCGGACATCGGCCGGATGCCCCAGCTATGGTCGCGCACGCCCCACCAGCGGTCGGGCGTCACGTCGAAGCGCTCGCCCCCGAAGCGGATCTCGCCGGACAGCCGGCCGGTCTGCACATAGCGCATGATGTCATGCGTCACGCGGCCGCGATTGACCTCGAAATGCCGCCCCTCCAGCGCCGCCGGCCCGGAGGCCTGCCAGATGAAGTCATAGCTGGTGCCGGTCGGGTTTTCGCCGAGCGTGAAGCGCAGCGTCTTGAGCGGCTCGATGACCTCCACCGCCATCGCGCCCACCGCGATGTCGGTCCAGCGCGGCGCGAGCGTGCGCGAGAAGCGGACGTTGCGCTGCACATCGCCCTTGGCGGCGATGCAAAAGCCGTCGATCACGTCGCGGTTGGGATATTTGCCATAGCCGGTCGACAGCACGAAATCCTGCGCGACGACATCGTGCACCGAGATCCAGTAACGCTCCCGCCAGCCGCGATCGCTGGTCGCGACGGAATGGATCGGCAGCGCCACCTGATGCGCAAAATACTCGTCTCCGGGACTCAGGGCCAGATCGTTGATGCTCACGTTACGGGACTCTCCTTTTTCACGAGCACAGCCATGCCGGGCATCCCACGCGGATCGCCCGACACGCCAAAGCGCTCGACATTGTGGTCATGACAAAGATGATGGATGTTGAAGGCCGCGTCCATTGCCTGTTTCCGCCCCTGAATATCGGGCACCCTGTTGACTGACGGCTTGGCGGCTTTGAAGGCGAAGGCCGGTGTCTGCGCGGCCCTCCCGGCGAGCGCAAACGTGTGGGCCAGCCGCGATGCATCTTCCCTGCACCTCGGCGATGGTCGGGCAATGGCCGCTGCTCGATGACCAGCGGACCCTCCCGCGAAGCGTCCGCCACGCAATCCACCCCGCCACCCGCCGATCGCGCGCTGCATCGGCGGCGTCGCCGGATCGACCTTTCCCACTTCATCACCTCGCTTGACCAGGGCGGCGATCTCTATTCATCAGCAATGCGTTGTCAACATAAGTATACGAGAAATAATTTTATCGTATACGAATAGTGAAAAATCTTCTCCTGCGTCCGGCTGGAGCCGCCGGTGTCACGCCGGCGTGCCAGCCGCCACAGGATGCTGACCGACGCGGTCGCCTACACCACACCTTGACATGGCTGCGAGCCAATGTGCGGACCGGCGCAGGAACCCTCGGGAAGATATGCAGACCTGATCGCGCATACGCAAAGGATCGGATTCAGCTCTTCCAAATCTGCCTGTATGTATACGATTGACTGGCGAGGATGGTCGTGAGAACAAAAAAGAACGCTGCGAGAAGGGAGCCGACTATGCACATCAAACCCGATGGCGGGTTCTTTCAGAGCGCTTGGGTGGTCGATGACATTGATGCGGTAATGAAAGCGTGGGCTGCCCAGGGGGTGGGGCCGTTCTTCGTGTTCCGCCACGCCAAGGTCACCGACTATGTTTACCGGGGCAAGCCCGCGACGGTCGATTTCTCGGCATCCCTCTGCCAGTGCGGACCGATCCAGATCGAACTTATTCAACAGCATGACGATCTGCCATCTCATTATCGCGACAGCTTCGCGTCGGGCCAGTCTGGCTTCCACCATATGTGCCGTTTCACCCGGGATTTCGATGCGGACCTGGCGATTTTCGCTGGCAGAGGCAATGTTGCCGCCTGCACCGGACTATCCGGTGACATGCGCTTCGCCTATATCGACACGCGTCGGGAGTTGGGCTTCATGACCGAAATCATCGAGGACAAGCCATCAATCAGGGGGCTTTTCGACATGGTTTCGGAAGGCGCCGTGAATTGGGACGGTCGCGATCCCGTTCGAGAGGTTGGTTGAAGCCATATGAGCAGTCGGGCTTGCAACTCGGCAGGCCTCAAGCTCGCCTTCCAGACCCTCAGGCTTCCGCCAGCAACGCGTAGAGCGGGTCGACGCCTTTGGGGCCGATCTTCGGGAAATCGCGGGCACCGTCCCAGGATTCATTGGGAAACATGGGACGCGAAAGGTCGATAGTGCAGACCCGCCTGGCAATCTTCCAAGCGTCGTTCCGCCGTTCGAAGCGGTCGAGATAGCGGCCGCTCGTCACCAACATCTGACCATCGACTTGAAAGAACGCGATGTAATAGCTTTCGACATTGGCGCGATCGCCGCTGACATCAATATGGCTGTGGGTGACATGATGCTGGCTGATCCCGCCCGCCTTCGAGCAATGATCGACAATGAAGTCCGCGAAATCATGTCCATTGCCGTTGAACATCGTATGCTGGTCGCTGGCATCGTCGTGATAGCAACTCTTGAGCGTCTCTACATCCCAGCGGTCCACGCCCCGCGCATAGGCGGCCAGAACATTCCGGATTTCTATATGGCCCGAAATCTCCTCAAGCGTCAGCATCGCGATCTCCTTGTTTTTGCCGGCGGGCGTCGTTCGGCGGCCGGTGCGGTTGTCATGGTGATATTGTATACGTCC
>CAZACH010000033.1:12440-13974 GCA_964483275.1 uncultured Sphingomonadaceae bacterium
ATGGCCGCCAGGGAATCCCCACGTATCACCGCCTCCGCCATGCGCTTGTAGCGCGGTGCGGCCGCGATAAACGCCCGCCGACCCAGTAGCGTGACGAGATAGCGGCTATAATAGTTGATCCGGGTTTTCTGGAGCAGGCGGATCAGATAGTTGTTCCCGCTGGCCTGGATCAGAATGTAGTGGAACCGGCTGATCTCGCGCATCAGGTCGTTGGCGCCGTGCCCCGCCTTGGCGAGCGCGTTGATATCGTCGGCCGAAGCAAGCAGTTGTTCGGCGAACGCGGGTTCGATCGGGCGCGTCCCCAGCAGGTGGATGGCCGTGGCGGAAAACCCGGTCAGAACATCGAGCATTTCCAGGATTTCGACGGAATCGACCTGCCGGACCCGCGCGCTGCGGTTTGGGACAAGCTCCAAAATGCCCTCGCCAGCCAATATGCGGATGGCCTCGCGCACGGGAACGCGGCCGATGCCCAGCGTGGCGATCAATGTCGGTTCGCTAATGGAATCACCCAGCTTCAGCTCGCCCTGGCCGATCAACTTGTCGATGTGACGAATGACGCGATCGACGAGGCTCGACGAGCCTACTTCAAGAGGCTTCGCAATGGCCGTTGATCGCATTCCAAAAATCCTTTCGTCCGTCCGAAACAGCGAAGCCGCAGACATGCGAGAACGGTGTACGGCCGTCAATATTGCCGGCGCGGTTTACGGTTTTCCCCAAATGAGGCGATGAATTTTCCGAAGTGCGCCCGACACAGCCGACTCCGCAATTAAATAAACGATTTCGAGCGATTCTGCGGCGCGGAGGTGCCGATGTAAGTTCGCTCCATGTCAGTCGGATACCGGCCGCCCGGAATTTTCCTTTGCAACATAGGCGGCCGCCATATCGAAACCTTCCGTGACTCCATCGGCCCCTTTTATCGTCATGCCGCCGTCCACGGTGATCGTTTGTCCGGTGATATACTCGCCAGCCGGCGCGGAAAGCAGGATCGCCATCCCGGCGATGTCGTCGGGCGCACCGCGGCGCGGCAAGGGAATGTCGCGAATGAACCGCTGAGGCGCCCCGGAAAGTTCGACGCCTGACGGCCGGCCGGTTGCGATCGACCCCGGCGCGATCGCGTTTACGCGGATATTGTCCTTGCCATATTCCACTGCGAACGCCCTTGCCATGTAATCGAGGCCAAGTTTCGAGATCGCATAGGGCAGAAACGGCGGGGCGGCGATAAATGCCGCATTGGAAAGGATATAGATGATTGATCTGCCCCCTGCTGAGTGGTCCAGAATTGATGATATTTTGGATGACGAAGGAGACATGGAATGCCGAGCAAGAAGCATCGCCCGGAAGAGATTATCGGCAAGCTGCGTGAAGCGGAGGTTGTGCTGGCGCAGGGGGCGACGACGGCGGAAGCATGTCGACGGATCGCGATCAGCGAGCAGACCTACTATAGGTGGCGCAAGGAATATGGCGGCCTGAAGACCGATCAGGCGCGTCGGATGAAGGATCTGGAGAAGGAGAATGCGCGGCTTCGTCGTGCGAT
>CAZACH010000034.1:0-13703 GCA_964483275.1 uncultured Sphingomonadaceae bacterium
GCGCGCCGCCGGCTTGCGCGCCGGCGCGACGGCGTCCTCAAGGTCGAGGATGAGGGCGTCCGCCCCCAGGTCATCGGCCTTGCCCAGCTTCTTTTCGCTGTCGCCGGGAATGAACAGGAAGGACCGGATCGGCAGCACGCTCATGCCTGCGGCTTCTTCCGCTGCAACCCCGCGCGCTTGCAGGTCGCGACCAGCTCGTCATGCTGGTTGAAGGCACGGTGCACGAAGGTGACGATGCCCTGGTCCGGCCGCGACTTGGACTCGCGCAGCTCGATCACCTCGGTCTCGACGCGGATGGTGTCGCCGTGGAACAGCGGCTTGGGGAAGCGCACCTCGTCCCAGCCGAGATTGGCGACCGCCGTGCCCAGCGTCGTCTCGCCCACCGAAATGCCGACCATCAGCGCCAGGGTGAAGCCGCTGTTGACCAGCCGCTGCCCATATTCGCTGTTGGTGCGCATATACTCCTCGTCGAGGTGAAGCTGCGCCGGGTTGTGCGTCATCGCGGTGAACAGGACATTGTCCGTCTCGGTCACAGTGCGGCGGATCGGGTGGTGGAACACCTGACCGACCTCAAGCTCGTCAAACCAAAGTCCAGCCATCAGTTCAGCCCCAGGATCGAGATCGCGGCAATGCCCTGATAGGGAACGCCGCCGAGATTGTGCGTCAGGCCGATCGACGGCGATGACAGCTGGCGCTCGCCGGCGCGGCCGAGGAGCTGGCTATAGACCTCATAGGCCATACGCAGGCCCGATGCACCAATCGGATGGCCGAAGCACTTCAGGCCGCCGTCGATCTGGCACGGGATCGCGCCGTCGCGGTCGAACTTGCCGTCGAGCACATCGAACACCGCGCGCCCGTCGTCCGACAGGCCGAGGTCCTCCATCGTCACCAGTTCGGTGATCGAGAAGCAGTCATGCACCTCGACGAGGTCGAGCTGTGCGCGCGGGTCGGTGATGCCGGCTTCCTCATAGGCGCGGCGCGCGGCGACGCGGCTATTCTCGACCGAGGCGCCGTCCCAGCGATTGCTGCTCGCTTCCAGGCCGTCGGTGATCGAAAGCTGGATCGCCTTGATCGTGACGATATCCTGCGCCTGCTTGAGCGATCGCGCGATGTCGGGCCGGGTGACGATCGCCGCCGCCGCGCCGTCGGACACGCCGCAGCAATCGAACAGGCCGAGCGGCTCGGCGATCATTGGGGCGTTGATGATCTTGTCCAGCGGCACCTCGGATCGCAGATGCGCCTTGGGGCTGTTGACGCCGTTGCGGTGGCTCTTCCAGCTGACATGCGCCATGGCGCGCTTGAGGTCGCCCTGGTCGATGCCGTGCCGGGCGGCATAGCCGGAGGCGAGCTGCGCGAAGCCGCCGGGCGCGGCGGCGGCGGGTAGCCACATGTCGTTGAAGATGCCCCGGAACGGCACGGGCAGGCCGCCATAGCCGGTGTCCTTCAACTTTTCGACGCCGATTGCCAGCGCGAAGTCGACCGCGCCGGACGCCACCGCATAGGCGGCGCCGCGCAGCGCCTCGGTGCCGGTCGCGCACATATTCTCGACGCGGGTGAAGGGGATGCGGCCGAGGCGCAGCGCGGTCGCCGCCGGCACGCCGGAGCCGCCGACATTGATCTGGTCGACGCAACTGCCGAACCAGCCCGCCTCGATCTGGCCGCGCTCGATCCCGGCATCGGCGAGCGCCTCGTCAAACGCCTCCGCAAGCAGGGCCGAACTGCCCGCGTCCCAGCGTTCGCCGAAGCGCGAGCAGCCCATGCCGATGATTGCAACCTTGTCGCGAATACCCTTTGTCATCCGGTTTCCAATTCTGTTCAGCGTGCTTCCGCGCGCGCGAAATAGCGGTCGATTTCGGCATGGAGGACCTGAAGCCGCATCTCGCGCTCGGCATAACGCATGCCGGCGTCCAGCCCGCGCGAGCGGACGCCGCGCTGCGCAGCCTCCATGTTGGAGATGTCCTGCTCGAAGACTTCGCCGACCTGCGGATTATCCATCGTGCCATAGATCTTCTGCGGCCGGGTCTTGCCGCTGACGTCATTCTCCTCGGGCACGCCCATGTAGAAGGGCGCCTTGCAGCCGCCCTTCAGCTTCGGAATGATGATGTGGACATGATAATGGAACAATGCCGGGTCATCCGCATCCGGGATGAAGCGCATGATCGACACGCCTTCCGGGTGGGTGTTGAGCGTCATATTGGGGAAGATGAAGTAATTCCAGTCGTCCAGCATCAATGAATCCGAAAAGCCGGAATAATCGAGGCCATATCTGTTGTCCGGCCGCCGCTTGGCCTCGACCATCGCCGACTGGATATCGGCGGGGCCGCCGGTGAAGGTCGCGAGGTCGACGCCCGATTCCATCAGCAGGAACTTCTGGAGGTCGTTGAGTTGTGTCGCGACGCCGAGACGCGGGGAGGCGACGCCGAGGCGGGTGGCGAGGCGGCTGTGGCCGCCCGGATAGATGTCGCTCTGCTCATAGACGTCATCCACCAGCGACGTGACCTGCGGGTGGGTCATATGGACGTGATAGGCTTCCAGAAAGGCTTCGAGGCCGAGCTTCCAGTTGCAGCGGATCGGCACCGTCACTTCATGGACGACGTGCATCTCCTCCAGCTTATAGACCTTCATCGCCTCCATGACCGGGCCGAGAAATTCGCCCAGCGGTGCGGCGTCGGGATCGAAATTGACGAAGACGAAGCCGCCCCACGTCTCGCACCGCACGGCGCGCAGGTTGAGGTCGCCGCACAGCGCCTTTTCGTCGAACAACCGGCGGTCGGTGACGTTGACGCAGGTGCCGTCATTGTCGAACGTCCAGCTGTGGAAGGGGCAGACGAAGCGCGGCGTGCGGCCGTAATCATCCTCGACCAGCTGCCGCCCGCGATGCTGGCAGACATTGTAGAAGGCCTTGATCTCGCCCGACCGCGTGCGGTTCACGATGATCGATTCAGGCCCGACATCATATTTCAGCCAGCTGCCGCTTTCGGGCAGGTCGGAGACGCGGCCGGCGACGTGCCAGACTTTTTCCCACAAGGCGCTCCATTCGCGGCGCATCCAGTCGGCGGAGCGATAGCGCTCGACATCGGTCATGCGTTTATAGTCGCCGATTTCCGGGTAGATCGCCTCGATCGCCGCGCCCTTGCCTTCCAGTGCGTTGCCGGCGCTGATGTTGGGGATCGTATAGGCGTGGGGATCATATCCCTCGTCGAGCTTGAACGTCGTTCCCATGGCATCCTTCATCCCGATTGCAGGCTGGCCGATTGCAGGCCGGAGGTTCCTCTCCCTGGCTCCGGCGGCGATCCTAGCAGAGTGCGGCGGGGATTGGAATGTTCCATGCATTCATGAAGGTATGTATAAGTGTTTTCCCTTCGACGCGGCTTTTGATAGAGCTTCTGCCATGACGACCCAGACCCAGACCGCCCGGCCTGCCAAGCAGGCC
The DNA here is from genome assembly GCA_964483275.1 of uncultured Sphingomonadaceae bacterium. GTDB lineage: Bacteria > Pseudomonadota > Alphaproteobacteria > Sphingomonadales > Sphingomonadaceae > JBBCJR01. The sequence goes on from CAZACH010000034.1 coordinate 3,434, forward strand.
GCGCCGCCCCGGATGACGCAGCGCGAGCGCAGCGAGAGGGCGCGCGGCAAATTGCTGGATTCGGCGATCGACCTGATCTGCGAAAACGGCTTCGCCGGGCTGCGCATGTCGGACATCGCGGCGCGGGCGGGCATGACGCGCGGCGCGATCCAGCATCATTTCGAGGGCCGCGACGATGTTGTCATCGCCATCTTGCAGGAGGTCGAGGACCGCATCAGCCGGGGGTTCGACCGTTCGTCGATCAAGCCGGACATGACGATCGAGCGCCGCCTCGATGCGCTGATCGAGCAGTTCGCGCGGCAGGCGATGTCGCCGGACTATCTCGCGGTGCTCGACATCTGGATGACGACGCGGGCGGAGCCGGAGTTGAAGGAGGTCGTCCGCGAATCGATGCTGCGCGCCTCAAAGCGGTTCAGCGCGCTGTGGCTCGAAACCTTCGAGGACCAGGTGCCCGCCAAGGTCATCGCGGATTGCCGCAGGCTGGTCGTCTCCGTCATGCGCGGTGCGGTGTTCGCGCGCATCCTCGTGACCGAATCGCGCTCCTTCAAGCTCACCGTCGCCACGCTCAAGACGATGGCGCGCACCCATATGCTGGGCGCGATGGAAGCGGGCGAAGACGGCGCGGGCGGGTTAGACGAGTAGCCGCCTTAATAGCCGAGGCTTTCCAGCGTCTCCAGTTCATCGACCGCCGCGATCATGCGGCGTAGGTTGCTGGCGGCGATGTCGTTGGAGTGCATCAGCGTTTGCGCCTCGCCGATGCCGGCGACGAACAGCCAGTTATAGAGGCCGTGCAGCGTCTGCTGGCGATAGGCGCGCCAGGCGTCGTCGAAGCTCGGCTTGGGCGTGCCGGCCGGCAGGTCCAGCGTGTCGAGATAGAGGGCGAGCAGGTCGCGCTCCATCGCCGCGCGCTCGGCCGGCTCCAGCGAGGAGGTGACGACATAGGCGAAGTCCTGCGCCCATGACCCCTTCACCGTGCATTGCCAGTCGCAAATGCCCATCGCGCCATCGGCCGTCGCATACCAGTTGCCGAGATGGTTGTCGGCGTGGAGCAATGTGCGCGGCGTCTGCGCGCGCAGTTCGCAGGAGGTCATGAGCGCCGGCCAGAGCCGGTCGTGCCGCGCGCGCAGCCGCTCGGGCATCATCTCCAGCGTGCGTTCAAGGCCGAGCGCCGTCCGCTCGCCAAAGCCGATCAGCGTGTTGATGTGATGCTGATAGGCGAGCGGGTCCTTGAGATAGGAAAATTCGGTATCGAGGATCGGGTCGCCCCAGAAGCGGCCATGATAGCCCGCGATCGCCCGCACCATCTTCTCGATCTCGGCGCGGGACGGGCGGTAGAGGCCGTTCAGGAAACGCGCGCCCTTGGTCACGCCGGCATCCTCGAACAGGAAGATCGAGCGGAAGGATTCGGGATCATAGGCCGCGTGATAGCAGGCCGGCACCTCGGTCATCGGCATCAGCGGCGCGATGCGGTTATAGAAATGGGTTTCGTGGCTGATCGAGCCGGACAGGCCGCAGACGAAGCGCGAGTCGAACTCGGGCGTCGCCTTGGCGAACAGCCGGGTCGGCAGCCCGGCGGCGCGGCCGGCCTGATTATAGTCGATCTCGACATTGCGGCGCGAGGTCGTGCCTTCATCCGCCGCCCCGATCAGGCGGAAATCACTGACTTCCGCGCCCGGCGTGGCGGCGCACAGCACCGCGCTCAGCCATTCGCGGGTGAAGCCCTCCGCCGACAGTGGAATGTCGCCGGCGTTCGCGACCCGGACGCCCTCCTCCGCCTCGCGCGCCATGGCGGCCCGGATGCGCGCCGTCGCCGCCGCCATTTCGCTGTGCAGTTCCTCAGTCATTGGCGGCCCGCGCGGTCGAGGACGTTCTGGAGGATGCGGACCGAGGCGGCGTCCAGCAACTCGCCGTCGACCTGGATCGCGCCCAGCCCCTCGGCCTCCGCCTTGCGATAGGCGTCGATCATCGCCTGCGCCTTTTCCACGGCCTCGGCGGGCGGCGTGAACACCGCCAGCGCGATCGGCACCTGCGAGGGGTGGATCGCCCATTTCCCCGTCGCGCCGAGCGTGAAGCCGCGCTGGCATTCCTCGCGATAGCCGTCGACATCCTTGAAGTTGGGGAAGGGACCGTCGATCGCGTCGATGTCATGCGCGCGGCAGGCGGTGATCAGCTGATAGCGACCATAATGCCAGACGTCGCCGGGATAGCCGCTGCTGCCGTGCAGCACGGCGGGGTCCATCTTCTGCGAGGCGGTGAAGTCGCCGACGCCGAAGATCAGGGCCTCCAGACGGGGTGACGAACCCGCGATCTCCGCCACGTTCATCATGCCGGCGGCGGTTTCGACCAGCGCCTCGATGCCGATCCGGCGCTTGAGGCCAAGGTCCAGTTCCAACTGCTCCAGCAGGGTTTCGACGAACCAGATGTCCCGCGCCGATTCCGCCTTGGGCAGCATGATCGTGTCGAGCCGGTCGCCTGCGCCCTTCACCAGATCGACGATGTCCTTATAGGCCCAGCGCGTCTTGAGGTCGTTGATCCGGACGCAGCGCACCGTCCGGCCGAAATCCAGCTCGTTGAGCAGTTCGACGACCAGCTTGCGGGCATCGTCCTTGGCATTGGGGGCGGTCGCATCCTCAAGGTCGAGGAAGACGTGATCCGAACCGGCCTCGGCCGATTTGCGGATCATCCTCTCGCTGAAGCCGGGAACGGCCAGTTGCACCTTGCGGGGGCGGTGAACACGCTGGGTCATGCCTTGTCTCCAGAACCGGGTCGCGATGCGATGAGGACGCGGCGCTCGCCGGAGCAGACCAGCTTGTCGTCCTGATTATAGCCGCGATGCAGGAAATGAACGATGCCGCTACCCGCCTCGGACTGCGGCTCGACGGCGAGAACCTCGGAAAAGGCGTAGAGGGTATCGCCATGATAGACGGGGTTGAACAGGCGGACCTTGTCCATCGACACTTCGCGGATGGCGTGGCGCGCGGTGTCCTGCGCGGCGAGGCCGACGACCATCGACAGGTTGATGCCGCCATAGACGATGCGCTGGCGGAACAGCGGGTCCTTGCTGGCGAAATCCTCGTTGAAATGCGGCTCGGCGGTGTTCAGCACCATGTTGGTGAGCAGCACATTGTCGAGTTCCGAGACGGTCTTGCCGCGCGCGTGGGAATAGACCGCGCCGACGGTGAAGTCCTCGAACCAGCCTTCCCAGTCGAATCTGTCTTCCATCGGTTCAGCCCTTCCTGGCGGCCGGCCGGCCGAGCAGCTTGTCGGAGATGATCCGCAGCTGAATCTCGCTGGTGCCCTCGAAGATCTTGGTGAGGCGCGCGTCGCGCCAATAGCGCTCCGCCGCGTGCAGGGTGGTGTAGCCCGCGCCGCCGTGGATCTGGACCCCCTCCGACGTCACCCGCTCCGACATCTCCGCCGCGAAATATTTGACCATGCCGGCTTCGAGGTCGCAGCGCTGGCCCGTGTCGATGCTTTCGCAGACATGGTACATGAGCTGGCGGGCGGCCTCGATCTCGGTCGCCATGTGCGCGATCTTGAAGCGGATGGCCTGGAACTCGGCGATGGGGTTGCCGAACTGCGCGCGCTCCTTGGCATAGGTGATCGAATCCTCCAGCGCGCCGCGCGCCAGCCCGATCGAGCGCGCGGCGGTGTGGGCGCGCGCCATTTCGAGGCCGGACTGGGCAAGGTAGAATCCGCGCCCCTCGGCGCCGATCATCGCGTCCGCCGGGACGCGGCAGCCGTCAAAGGCCAGTTCCCACGTCTTCCAGCCGAAATAGCCGATCTTCGGAATCGGCGCGCCCTTGACGCCCTTGGGCAATTCGCCACGCGGCTTTTCGACGCGGAAGGCGGAAATGCCCTTATGCTTCTTCGCGGGATCGAACTCTCCGGTGCGCGCCAGCACCATGATGTAATCGGCGCCATCGGCGAAGGTGCACCAATATTTATTGCCGGTGATTTCCCACTCGTCGCCGACGCGCTTTGCCCGACAGGTGATGTTGGCGATGTCGGACCCGGCATTGGGTTCCGACAGCGCATAGGCGGCGAGCCATTCGCCGCGCGCGACGCGGGGCAGGTCGCGCTTCTTCTCCTCCTCGGTCATGTCGGCAAGGCCGAACAGGCCGTTGCCGCGCGCGATCAGGCTGGCAACGCTCATCCACGCGCGGGCCAGTTCTTCGGTGACCAGGCAATATTCAAAGGCGCCAAGGCCGAGGCCGCCATATTCTTCGGGAATGAGGATACCGAAATAACCCATTTCGGCGATTTTCTCGAATAATTCCTGGGGAATGTCGCCCTGGACGGGATCGAGCTTGTTGGCGATCGGCAGAACCTCGCGCATTGCGAATTCGCGCGCGGAGTCCTGGATCATGCGGCGTTCTTCGGTCATGCGGCTGCTGCCGCCCGACAGGTTCAGAAGTTCCATATCCTAGCGTGCCCGCCTGACCAGATTGCTGCGCCGAAAACGAATGACCTGCTCGTCCCGCTGGTTGAAGCCCTCGGTTTCCCAGGTGACGATGGCGTGATGCTCGAACTTGGCGGAAAGCCGCGCGGCGGTGACGCGGCTGACGCCACGCAGCGTGTCGCCCGGATAGACGGGTTCGCCGAAGATCATGTCCTCGATGCCCAGAAAGGGGCCGCCGCCTTCGCTCAGATCCTCGACCGAGAGGCCGAACACCGTGTTGAAGACGAGCAGGGGGTTGACCGGAATGTCCCGGAAACCCGCCTCACGCGCGCGTTCGCGGTCGAGATAGACCGGGTTGTAATGCAGGGTCAGCGTCGTGAAGAGCGCGTGGTCGCTTTCCAGGATCGTGCGGCGCTGGTCATGCACGAAGACCCGGCCGATCTCGAAATCCGGGAAAACATGCCCGCGAACCAGGCGGATCGCATCCGTGGGCGGGCTGATGGCTTCGCCTAGCGATCCCATGCGCGCACGTCCTTCTCCTCCAATTGCGTGGGGCGTGGTCGACCGGTTGGCACGGTCGCGGCCCGATAAAGGCTGCAATGCCACTGAATGGACATACATTCAAGAATGTATTTCACTTGCGATCCGCGCCGTCCCGGGCAAATATGTTGCCCATGTCTCTTGATCTCGATGCGCTGTTCGCGCGCCCCTTGCTCGTCACCCGCCAGTCCTACGGGGCCAGCGATGTCATTCTCTATGCCTTCGGCGTCGGATGCGGAAATCCCGATCCCACCGACCCCAGGGAATTGCAGTTCCTTTATGAGGAGACTCTGCACGTCCTGCCGACAATGGCAATCGTGCTCGCCGCGCCGTCTTTCTGGATCAAGGACCCGCGCTACGGGATAGACTGGCGCAAGGTGCTCAACGCCGGGCAGGACATGGTTCTGCACCGCCCGCTGCCGACCGCGGGCAATCTTTCCACCGAACTGGTCATCGACGCGCTGGTCGACAAGGGGGCGGAGAAAGGGGCGTTGATGCTGTCCCACCGCGTGCTGCGCGACGAGACGGGCGAGGCACTGGCCACCATCCACCAGACGCACATCCTGCGCGGCAATGGCGGCTGCGGGAATCATGGGGAAAAGGCCGTCGCGCCGACCGCGCCACGCCCGGAACGCGCGGCCGACATCGTCGTCGACCTGCCGACCCGGCCGGAGCAGGCGCTGATCTATCGCCTGTGCGGCGACCTCAATCCGCTGCATATCAGCCCCGAGGTCGCGACGGCGGCGGGGTTCGAGCGCCCGATCCTGCACGGCAGTTGCACATTCGGCATCGTCGGCCGCGCCGTGCTGCGCGCGGTCGCGAATGACGATCCGACCCGCCTGCGCCGCTTCGCCGCGCGCTTCTCAAGGCCCGTGCTGCCGGGCGACACGATCCGCACCGAAATGTGGGTGGAGGGCGCGGATATCCGCTTCGTCGCGCGGGCACTGGAGCGCGATGTCGTCGTGCTCGACCAGGGGATCGCGGAGATCGCGGCGCCCTGATCCGTAACGCCCGCCGCCCCTCGCGGGGACGGCGGGCTGGTCATTCCCTCAATAAGGGTCCCAGTTGAAGACCTGGGAACTGATCTCCAGCGGGGTGAAGCTGGCGCTGAAGGCCGGCAGGGCGTGGCTCAGCACATTTTCCGGCGTCCAGCCCTCGGCGGTCTGCGCGGTGCGGACCGGGCGGTTGTGGCTGAACAGGATCAGCTCGTTCATGCGCGCGCCGAAAATCTGGCCGTTCACGTCCTTGGCCGCATCGCTCATCAGCGCGACGGCGAGCGGCGCGATCTTTTCGGGCGTCATCCGTTTGGCGGATTCAAGACGCGCGCGGTTTTCCGGCGTGTTGGCCGGGATCGTGCCGACCATCCGCGTGAAGGCGAAGGGCGAGATGCAGTTGGAGCGCACGTTGAACTTGCGCATGTCGAGCGCGACCGCCTTCGACAGGCCGGTCAGCCCCAACTTGGCGGCGATGTAGTTCGCCTGGCCGAGATTGCCGATCAGGCCGCTGGTCGAGGTCATGTGGACGAAGCAGCCGCTTTCCTGCGCCTTGAAGTGCGGCGCGGCGGCGCGGCACATGAAGAAGGGGCCGTCGAGGTTGACGGCCTGGACAAGCTCCCAGTCCTCCTTGGTCATCTTGTGGAAGATGACGTCGCGCAGGATGCCGGCATTGTTGACGACCGCGTCGATGCGGCCGAAGGCGTCGAGCGCGTCCTGCACGATGCCGTGCGCGCTGTCCCACTCGGCGACCGAGCGATAGCTCGGCGCCGCGACGCCGCCTTCGGCCTGGATCGCCGCGACGACGCGATCGGCGGCCGATGCGTCCGCGCCTTCGCCCGACTGCGAGCCGCCGAGATCGTTGACCAGCACCTTCGCGCCGTGCGCGGCGGCGAGGCGGGCGATCTGCTCGCCGACGCCGCCCCCGGCGCCGGTCACGATGACCACCTTGTCCTGCAAGACCTTGGCTTCAGACATCTTTGTTCCCTCTTTTGCTTGTGTCGCGATGAATAGGCGGCCGGCTTTGCCTGTCAAAGCCGCCGGGCATAATTTCCCCAGCTTTCGTTGAGCGTCGTCCGGTGCGCCGGGTCGGCGATGGCGATCAGCCGCCGCGCGCGTTCGTCATGGGTGCAGCCGCGCAGGTCGGCGGCGCCATGCTCGGTGACGATGACGTCGATGTCCATGCGGCCGAGCGAGACGGGGCCGTGCGCGTCCTCCGGTCCGACGATACGGCTGACCGCGCCCTGGGCGGCGGTGGCGGGCAGGGCGATGATCCGGATGCCGCCGGCCATGCGGACGCCACGCGCGAAATCGCTCGCGCCGCCGGGGCCGGACATCAGCATGCCCTGCTGCAATTCGGCATAAGCCTGGCCGAACAGGTCGACCTCGATGGCGCTGTTGATGCTGACGAGATTGCGGATGGCGCCAAGCTGCTCGGTGCCGTGGGTGATGCCGACCGGGCGGAAGATGACGGGCAGGTCGGCAATCCGTTCGTACAGCCTTGCGCTGCCGATCGCCAGGCCGACGATCGAGGGCGGCGCGTCCGCCAGCGCGCCGGCATCGGCCAGCGTCAGCAGGGAATCGTCGATGACCCCGGTGTGCAGCCGCAAATGCCGCCTGTCGGACAGCGCGTGGCAGATCGCCGAGGGTATCTTGCCGAGGCCGAGTTGCAGCGTGCTGCCGTCGGTGACGAACCCGGCGACATGCCGTGCAATCGCCTGCGCCATCGCGTCCGGCGCGGCGGGCGCGACGGTTCCCAGCGGCTCGCTTTCCTCATAAAAGGCGGTGAAGCGGTCGAAGGGGATGCTCTCACCACGGGTCGCGGGCATCGCCGGGTTGATGTGGGCGATCAGCGTCGGGATGTCCCGCCACAATTCGGGCAGGAAATCGGCCTGCACGCCGAAGCTGCAATTGCCGTCGGCGTCGGGCGGCGCGACCGATATCAGCGCGGCCTGTGGCTTGCGGCGGCGCAGTTCGGCCAGCGCGTCCTGATAGCAGAGCGGCAGGAAGGTGGTGCGGTCGCGGACCTCGCGCAGTTGCGGCGTCATGAAGAAGGTCAGCATGTGCGCGTCATCATTGACCAGCCAGTGCCGCCGGTTGAAGCCGGCGACGAGCGTCGCGCAGAAGGTCATCGCGCCCAGCCGGTCGTCCGCCGCTGCCAGTTCTTCCGCGAACAGCGTGGATTCGGCGGCGCAGCCCGACAGCAGGGTCAGGCCGTCGGGGCGCAGCACCTCCGCCAGCCGCCCGCGTTCAAGTCTGACCGGCGCCGGCGCCACCTCAGCGGGGCCGCGCGAACAGGTCGCGGGCGATGATCTGCTTCATCACCTCTGTCGCGCCGCCGGCGATCCGCGTCACCCGCGCATCGACGAAGGCCCGCGCCACCGGATATTCGACCATATAGCCATAGCCGCCGAAGAATTGCAGGCACTCGTTGGCGACCTTGTTGTGCAGGTCGGTGGTCAGCAGCTTGGCCTTGGCGGCGTCGACCGGGGTCAGCTCGCCCGCCAGATGCTGGGTGATGCACCAGTCGGTGAACACCCGCATCGCCGTGGTTTCCGCTTCGAGCTGGGCAAGGACGAACTGCGTGTTCTGATAGTCGGCGAGCGTCTGGCCGAACATTTCGCGGCCGCTGACATAATCGACCGTCCAGCCGATGATCGCCTCGCACGCCGCCGTAGCGCGGGCGGCCTGGGTGAGCCGTTCGCTCGCCAGCTTCTCCATCAGCATGGAAAAGCCCTTGCCCTCGGTGCCGAGCAGATTGCCGGCTGGAACGCGCACGTCGGAGAAGAACAGCTCGGACGTGTCCTGCGCCTTGTAACCGATCTTTTCGAGGTTGCGGCCCTTCTTGAAGCCCGGCAGGTCCGAGGGCACCAGGATCAGGCTGACGCCGCGCGCGCCGGGCGCGTCGGAGGTGCGGCAGGCGAGGATGCAGAAATCGCAATTCTGACCGTTGGAGATATAGGTCTTCTGGCCGTTGATGACATAGTCGTCGCCATCGCGCACGGCCTTGGTCCGCAGGTTCTTGAGGTCGCTGCCGCCGCCCGGCTCGGTCATCGCGACCGCGCCGATCGCCTCGCCCGCCACCATGCGCGGCAGCCATGCCTGCTTCACCTCCTCCGATCCCCAGGCGAGGATATAGGGGGCGACCATCTCGGAATGGACCATGAAGCCGGGGCCGGTGATGTTGGCGCGGGCAAGCTCCTCGATCACGACGATATTATACAGCCAGTCCGCGCCCGGCCCGCCATAGCGTTCCGGCACGTCGCAGCACAGCAGACCCGCCTCGCCGGCCTTCTTCCATGCGGAGCGGGGAACAAGCTCGTCCTTCTCCCACTGCGCATGGTCGGGGGCGAGTTGCTTCGCGATGAAGGCGCGGACGCTGTCGCGGAACAGCTCATGGTCCGGCGTGAACAGGGTGCGCTTCATGCGGGTTCCCCTTGCGGGCTGGCGATCCGGGGCGTCGCCTTCCAGAAATAGCGACGATAGCCGCGCAGCCGGTCCTTGTCCTTGATGCGGAAGACGAGGCGCAGCGGGGTGCCGACCGCGATGTCGCCCGGTCCCGCATCCACCATCTCCATCAGGACGCGGGCGCCGTTATCGAACTGGATGAAGCCCGTATAGAAGGGCGGGGCGGGGTAATAGCTCAGCCAGTCGGCCGTGAAGGTCAGGACGCTGGCCGGTTCGTCGACAAGGCTGACCTGCGCGAAGTCTTTGGCCGGCGCGCGGCATTCCGGCGCCACGCAATATTCGAGTTGCGGGAACTGTACCGTGCCGCAGGCGCCGCACTTGCCGGCATGGAAGGCGGCGAACTGGCGGGCGGAGCGATATTGCTCCGTCAACGGCGTCTTGACGTCCCGCTCGGCGCGCATGCCCCAGTCGAGGTCGACCGTTTCCTGAAAGGACAGCATGCGCAGATAGGCGTCGGTTTCCAGCCGGTCGGCCAGGCATCCCGACACACCGCGCGGGCGGCGCAGATCGTTGATCGCGGATGTGACTTCAAGGATCAGCACGTCGACGCCCTGGCCGAAGCCGACCACCATGATGCGCTCACCGGGCGCGGCGGTCTCAAGCGCGCGGGCGAGCATCAGCGGCGCATGCGCAGCGCCGGTGAAGCCGCAGTCCGCCGCCAGATCATCGACCATCCCGCCCGCAAAGCCGATCTTCCGCGCGACCGTGGCGGGCACGTTACGCAGCAGCGACGGGATGGCGAGGTGATGGATGTCGCCAATCTCCAGCCCCGCCTGCTCCAGCGCCGCCGCGATCGCCTCCGGCACCAGCTTCAGATAGGCTTCGTCGCGCACCCAGCGTTCTTCCCACGCATAGTCGTAGCGCGCCT
>CAZACH010000035.1:0-13219 GCA_964483275.1 uncultured Sphingomonadaceae bacterium
GTTCCAGGATCGCTTCGTCTTCGCGCTCGACCCCTTCCGCCGCCAGTGCCTGCTCGAAGGACTGGACGAGGTTGGGTTGACCATGGCGCGCGGCCGGCAGATCGCCGACTATGAAGCGATGCTCGCCACCGAGCGCCCCTGGATCGCCACCCGCGCGGCCTGAGCACCGTCTGCTGATCCCCGACAAAAGGGGGCGGGAGAGACAGGCTCCCGCCCCCTTTTTTGCGCCCGGCGCCAAGGGCAATGTGCGTCAAATCCGCACGGTTTCTACCCTCGTTCGTCCCGCGCCTGCGGCCGGACAGGCTCGGGACGAACGGAGACCCGTTAACGCCGGTCGGCGAGGATCGCGACGGTCGCGATCGAGGTGACCAGCGTGCCGACGATGCTGGTGATGTCGCGCACCAGGTCGAGCGTCATCAGCGGATCGAGATTCTTCGGCACGATGATCGTGCTGCCGGGCGGGATGGCGAAGGACTTGCGGCGCCATGTCGAGCCTTTCACCGGCTGGGCGAGGCCGTTCGGCATCACCACATAGATATGGTCGTCATCGCCCGTGCGCTGAACGCCGCCGGCCGCCGCCAGATATTGCTTGGAGTTGTTGCCGCTGGCGAATTGCACCGCGCCGGGGTTGTTGACGTCGCCCAGCACCATCACGAAGTTCGGCTGCTTGGGCATGTAGATGGAATCGCCCGCGTCGAGGACGGTGTCGAGATCGGGGCGCGCGGCGAGCACGCCGGGATCGGCTTCGATCACGACACGGCCCACGGCCTCGGTCTGGGTGACCTGATCAATGATGCTGATCGCCCCGGTCATCGCTTCGCCGCTGAGATTCTTGCGGGCCGTCACGGCGAGCAGGCCGGTGGCGAGTTCGCGCGCGGTGCGCTGGAAGCCCGCCTGCTGCACCTCCTTGACGCTCTGGCGCGTGAAGACGGCGCCATAGGGGTAGGCGAGCGGCGACAGGCCGCCGGCGCGCGCGATGAGGGATGACAGCGTCTCGCCCTTGCGGATCGAATAGAGGCCGGGCCGCGCGAATTCGCCGGTCAGCAGCACCCCGCCGCTCTCGAACTGGGGCTGGGCGGCGTTGAAGCGCAGATCGTCGCCCGAACGCAGCGATATCCGCGACAGGACTTCGCCCTGGGTGTCGAGCGCGTAACGCTCGTTGACCGCCGAGGCGGAGCCGCGATTGACGTCCATGACGACATCGCTGCTGCCCGCGACCATGCCGCCGGCAATCGCGGCGGCGGCGTCGGCGCTGATCAGTCCGGCGACCGGATAGGCGCCCGGACGGCGTACCGCGCCCCCGATCGCCATGGCGTGCTCGACCGCGATGGCGAGCAGTTCGGGCGCCTCCTCGAAGACCTCGGGACAGCGTCTGTCGTCGAAGCCGCCCATATATTCGCTGATGCCGAGCCGTTCGCGCGCGCCGCCATTGTCGCCACGGTCCCACCGCTCGCCACGATCACCAACGTCGCGCGTCATCCTGGCGGGCGTGTCCTCGTCCGCCCTCTGCGCCTGCGAGCGCTTGTCGAGGGCACGCGCCGACAGGTTCTGAAGCCGGCCGCCGGGCGAGACGACCTGAAGCTCGCCATTCTGCTCGATCAGGAACGAGCCGCGCGTCAACACGTTGAAGCGGACCTGCTGGCTGTTCTTCACCGTCTTGAGGAACGCCTGCAGCGAGCGGCATTGCAGGGTCGGCACCCGGCCGAGCGCCGCTTCGGCCATTTCGAAGCTGTTGATGAAATCGACGTCGCTTTGGCTGAGCACCCACAGCGTGTCTTCGGGGCGCAGCGAAACCGGCGCGCTGGTCAGCGCCGTGGCGAGGTTGACGCCTTCATAAACGAAGGAGCCGGTCGCCAGGTTGCGGCGCTGGAGGATCGCGAAGGGCAGGTAGGTGTCGGGCCTGAGGTCGCCGACATTGCCGACCAGTTCGCGCACCGTGCTCGCCGTTTGCAGCGGGCGCGCGCCGGGCGTGTCGATATTGCCGCGAAGCTGGACGCGGTCGGCGATGCCCGAGCTGCTGGTCGTGACATGCAGCACGTCATTGGGCTGGACGGTCTGGGCGACGCCGCTGACCGGCACGAAGCGCTCGACGCCGTCGGCGCCGATGCGGCTGATTGTCACCCGGCTGCCGCGCGCGCGCATCGGGCCGCCGGCATATTCGACCACCGCCGCGATGCTGGCCTCGGTCCGCAACTCGTAGATGCCGGGCCGCGAGACGCCGCCGGTGATCGCGATGGTGTCGCCGATCGCCGGCACGATGATGCGGTCGCCGTCCTGCAGGCGGACATTGGGCGGCGTGCCGATGCCGAGCAGGCCATAGAGGTCGACGCTGATCGTGCGGCCCGCGCGCATGACGCGCACGCGGCGCAGCGAGCCTGTCCGCCGTACGCCCTCGGCCTGCGCCAGCGCGCTGGCGACGTCGGCCAGCGACGTCATCGAAAACTGGCCGGGCCGGTTGACCTCGCCGCCGACGAACACGGTGATCGACCGGACCGAGCCGACCGACGCATAGACGTTGGTGCCGAGCATCGCCTGGCTGGTCTGGTCCTGCAACTGGTTGCGCACGGAACCAAGGCTGCGCCCCGCCGCGCGGATCGGCGGCAGGCCGGAGACGATGAGCTGCCCCTCGCGGTTGACCCGCACGGTGCGCACGTCGGTGGTGGCGCCCTGGAAATTGACGACGACCTCGTCGCCGACGCCGAGGATATAATTGTCGCCGACCGCGCCGGTCACCTGCCCGGTGATGCCCTGGGTGGCGCGGAACAGGTCATAGCCGAACTGGATCAGCGTCTCGTCGCCGGTGCGCTGGCGATACGCCATCTCGATCCGCGAGGGTTGATAGAGCAGGGCCAGCCGGGTGCGCGCCTGCAGGTCGCGCAGCTCCTGCTCGGCCGGGGTGAGATTGCCGGTGGGCAGGCCGAGCGTGCCGAACGACTGGTCGCCGCGCTCGCGCGACTGGTCGAGCGGGTCGCGCTCCGCCGTCAGGCCGTCGCGCCGGCCGGCGCCGAGATTCTCGAGCGCATCGAGCGCGCCGCCGCGCGTGTTGCCGAGCTGGCGTTGCAGCGCCTCCATATTGTTGCGGTTCATGTTGGGCAGCTGCTGGGCGGGCGCGGACGAGACGATCAGGCAGGTCGCCAGCAAGGTGCCGAAGGAGCGCGACACAAGCTGCCGAGCCGAAACACGCATCGTCATTATGGTACCACCCACCCCAACAGGAGGGGATGACATAAAAAGGGTGGCAGGCAGCGTCAACGCAGATGGTTTGAGCCGTGCGGTTGCGGGAGCCGGAACAAAGGTGCATCAGTCCGCCGACAGCCATTTCGCGCAAATCGTCGGAAGGAAGAAACAGTGCCCAGGATCGCGTTGCTCGCCGGTGACGGCATCGGCCCCGAAGTGATCGCCGAGACCGTCCGTGTTCTCGAAGCCGCCGGCGCCCGCGATCTGGATTTCGAGGAAGCGCCCGTCGGCGCCGCCGGCTACAAGACGAGCGGCCATCCGCTGCCGCCGGCGACGCTGGACCTCGCGAAGCGCGCCGACGCCATCCTGTTCGGCGCGGTCGGCGACCCGGAATGCGACAATCTCGAGCGGCCGCTGCGCCCGGAGCAGGCGATTCTGGGCCTGCGCAAGGAACTGGCGCTGTTCGCCAATCTGCGCCCGGCGCGGATCTTCAAGGAACTGGCCGACGATTCCACCCTGAAGCCGGAAATCGCGGCGGGTGTCGACCTGGTCATCGTCCGCGAATTGACCGGCGACATCTATTTCGGCCAGCCGCGCGGCATGGGTACGACAGAGGCCGGCCGCCGCGAGGCGTTCAACACGATGCGCTATGACGAAGACGAAATCTCGCGGATCGCCCGTGTCGGCTTCGAGACGGCCCGTGCCCGTCGCGGCAAGCTGTGCTCGGTCGAAAAGGCCAATGTGCTGGAAACCTCGCAGCTCTGGCGGGACGTGGTGATCGAGGTGGCGGCCGAGTTTCCCGATGTCGCGCTCAGCCACATGTATGTCGACAACGCGGCGATGCAGCTTGTCCGCGACCCGTCGCAGTTCGACGTCATCGTCACCGGCAACCTGTTCGGCGACATCCTGTCCGACCTCGCCTCGATGTGTGTGGGGTCGATCGGCCTGCTGCCGTCGGCGTCGCTCGATTCGGCGGGCAAGGGGCTTTACGAGCCGATCCACGGCTCCGCCCCCGACATTGCCGGGCAGGACAAGGCCAATCCGCTCGCCACCATCCTGTCGGCGGCGATGATGCTGCGCTACTCGCTGGATCAGGGCGATGTCGCCGATCTTATCGAGGCGGCCGTGGCAAAGGCGCTGGCGGGCGGCGCGCGCAGCGCCGACCTTGGCGGCAAGCTCGGTACGCGGGCGATGGGCGACCGGGTCATCGCCGCGCTGGGCTGATCGCGCCTCCCGCATTGACGGCGGCACGCCTCCGGCGGCAAAGCATCGGGTCATGAAACGCAAGACCGGACAGGACCCCGCCGCCACCGCCAAATGGCGGCCCGCCACCCGCGCCATCCGTGGCGGCACGGCGCGCACCGAATATGGCGAGACGTCGGAGGCGCTCTTCCTGACGTCGGGCTATGCCTATGAATGCGCGGGCGATGCCGCCGCGCGCTTCGCGGGCGAGCAGGTGGGGATGACCTATTCCCGCCTCCAGAACCCGACGGTGGAGATGCTGGAGCGGCGCCTCGCCCTGATGGAAGGGGCGGAGGCCGCCCGCTGCACCGCCAGCGGCATGGCGGCGATGACCGCCGCCCTGCTCTGCCAGCTCAGCGCCGGCGATCATGTCGTGGCCAGCCGCGCGATGTTCGGTTCGTGCCGCTGGCTCACCGACACGCTGCTGCCGCGCTTCGGAATCCAGACGACCATCGTCGACGGGCGTGACAATGACGCCTGGTCGCAGGCGGTGCGCAAGAATACCAAGCTGTTCTTCCTCGAAACGCCGTCCAACCCGACGCTGGATATCGTCGACCTCAAGGCGGTGTGCGACATCGCCCACGACGCGGGCGCCAAGGTGGTGGTGGACAATGCCTTCGCCACGCCGATGCTTCAGAAGCCGTTCGAGTTCGGCGCCGACGTGGTGGCCTATTCGGCGACCAAGATGATGGATGGCCAGGGCCGGGTGCTGGCCGGCGCGGTGCTGGGCGACAAGGAATTCATCGAACAGACGCTGCTGTCCTTCACCCGCAACACCGGCCCGACCCTGTCGCCCTTCAATGCCTGGGTGGTGCTGAAGGGGCTGGAGACGCTGGACCTGCGGATGCAGCGCCAGTGCGAGAATGCGGTGAAGGTCGCGACCTTCCTCGAAACCCGCGTGCCGCGCCTGCTCTATCCCTCGCTGCCCAGCCATCCGCAGCACGAGCTTGCCATGGCGCAGATGACCGGCGGCGGCACCATCGTCGCGCTGTTCCTCGACGGCGGGCGGGAACAGGCGCACGGTCTGCTCGATGCGCTGGAGCTGGTCGACATTTCCAACAATATCGGCGACTCTCGGTCGCTGATGACCCACCCTGCCTCAACCACCCATGCGGGCCTTACGCCGGAGACGCGCGCCGAGATGGGAATCACCGAGGGGATGCTGCGCCTCAGCGTCGGCCTCGAGGACCCGGACGATATCATCGAGGATTTCGATCGGGCGCTCAAGCGCGTCGGGCTGTGACGGCGGCGGCGGTGAAATTGCTGTTCCCCCATGCGGTGACGACGCGCGACGTCACCGTCAGGGTGGCGGTCAGCTTCCTGCCCGAACAGAGCGATCCGGCGGGCGGGCGCTGGTTCTGGACCTATCATGTCCGGCTGGAGAATGACGGCGACCAGCCGGTCCGCCTGATCAGCCGGCACTGGATCATCGTCGATTCGCATGGCGGCATGAACGAGGTGCGCGGCGCCGGCGTCGTCGGCGAGCAGCCGGTGATCGCGCCGGGCGCCTCCTATGACTATGTCTCGGGCTGCCCGCTGACCACCGCGACAGGGCATATGTCCGGCAGCTATCGCATGGTGCTGGACGACGGCACCGCCTTCGATGCGATCATCCCCCGTTTCCCGCTGGTCGGGCCGATGGTGACGCCGTGAAGCGCACGCATCTGCCCCTGAACGCCCTGCGCGTGTTCGACGCCGCCGCCCGGCACCTGTCCTTCACCCGCGCCGCCGACGAGTTGGCCGTGACGCCCGCCGCCGTCGGCCAGCAGATCCGCGCGCTTGAGGATGCGCTGGGCGTCGTGCTGTTCCGCCGCACCGCCAAGGGGCTGGAGCTGACGCCCGAGGCGGCGCGCGGGCTCGATGCGCTGCGCAAGGGCTTCCTGCAATTCGAGGAATCGGTGCGCGCCATGCAGGAGGGGCAATCCTCCAAGACGCTGACCATCGCCGCGCCGCGCGACCTCACCGCCAAATGGCTGGCCCCGCGGCTCGCACGCTTCAGCGAGACCGACAGCGAAACGCGCTTCGTGCTGATCGCGGCGGACAGCCAGATCGACTTCACCGAGGCCAATCTCGACCTTGCCATCGGCTGGATGAGCGGCCCCGGCGAGCATGAGGGCGCGCGGATCGCCGATGGCGCCATGGTGGCGGTCGGCGACGGCCCGCGCATCGCCTGGCCGGGCGACGGGCTGGAGGGCGAGGAAGGGCTGAGCGTCGGCGACGCCGGCCTCGCGCTCGATGCCGCCATCGCCGGCCTCGGCCGCGCGCGCGTGCCGGCCCTGCTGGCAGAGGCCGATATCGCGGCGGGCAGGATCGGCGACGGTGAGCGGCAGGCGGTGGACAGCGCCTATTGGCTGGTCGCCCCGCTCCCGCAATGGCGACAGAAGAAGGTCAAGGCGCTGGTCGCGGCGCTGACCGGCAAGGCGTGAATTGCCGCCGCCGGAGACATTTGCGGCGACGGAACCGATCGGAAGGAACAGCAATGGCGGATGATCGCACGCCCAGCGCCAATATCGCCCTCCTCATCGACGCCGACAATGCCTCGCCGGCCAGCATTGATCCGGTGCTCACCGTGCTGGCAGAGCTGGGCACGGTGAACATCCGCCGGGCCTATGGCAATTGGAGCAAATCCTCGCTCAGCGGCTGGTCGAACCTGATGCACCAATATGCCATCGAGCCGCATCAGCAGTTCGACGTCACCAAGGGCAAGAATGCCACCGACATGAAGATGACCATCGACGCGATGGACCTGCTGTTCGGCAAGCGCGTCGACGGCTTCGGCATCATGTCGAGCGACAGCGATTTCGCGCCGCTGGTCATGCGCATCCGCCAGGACGGGCTGCCGGTCTATGGCTTCGGCATGGCGACGACGCCGCTGTCGTTCAAGCAGGCCTGCACGCGCTTCATCGACGTGTCGGCGCTGGACAGCAAATCCGATGCCGTGCCGCCCGCCCGGACGCAGATCGACCAGGACCTGATCGACCTGCTGGCGGACGCCATCGCCGCGTCCAAGCGGGACGAGAAGGGCTTTGCCAGC
Source organism: uncultured Sphingomonadaceae bacterium (assembly GCA_964483275.1). GTDB lineage: Bacteria > Pseudomonadota > Alphaproteobacteria > Sphingomonadales > Sphingomonadaceae > JBBCJR01. Next base: position 7,454 of record CAZACH010000035.1, read on the forward strand.
CTGTCGGAAGTCGGCAACCGCGCCGGCAACCGCTCCTCCTTCGATGCCCGCAGCTATGGCTATTCGCGGCTGTCGGAGCTTATCGAGGCGATCCCCAATTTCCAGACCGAACGGCGCGAGGGCGGGACGGTGTTCGTCAAGCGGGTGCGTTAGAGCGCGGGAGCATCGTGCGTTAATCCGGCACGGGCCTTCCCGACTCCGTTCGCGCCTCTCCAGACCCTTTCGTCCCTCTCCGACTCCGTTCGTCCTGAGCCTGTCGAAGGACGACAGCGCAAGTCTTTCCGCCCACCGGGCCGGAGCAGACCCGCAAGCGCGCGCTGTCGTCCTTCGACAGGCTCAGGACGAACGGAGGGTGGTGCGGTTGGTGCGCGTTTAACGCACGCAGCGCCGTTCACGCGTCGATCGCCTCGTCCTCGACCGCGCCGGCATTGGCCTGGATGAAGGCGAAGCGGTGCTCCGGGTTGCGGCCCATCAGGCGGTCGACGAGGTCGCGGACGGCGCTGCGTTCCTCATATTGCTGGGGCAGGGTGACGCGCAGCAGGGTGCGGCTCTTGGGGTCCATGGTGGTCTCGCGCAGCTGGCCCGGCGCCATTTCGCCCAGCCCCTTGAAGCGGCTGACCTCGACCTTCTTGCCCTTGAATTGCCTCGCCTCGATCTCGGCGCGGTGGGCGTCGTCGCGGGCATAGGCGACCTGCCCGCCGGCGGCGAGGCGGTAGAGCGGCGGTTGGGCCAGGAACAGGCGGTTGGCGCGGACGATGGCCGGCATCTCCTGGAAGAAGAAGGTCATCAGCAGCGTCGCGATATGGGCGCCGTCGACGTCGGCGTCGGTCATGATGATGATCCGCTCATAGCGCAGCGCATCGGGGTCGCAGCGGTCGCGGGTGCCGCAGCCGAGCGCCAGGATGAGGTCGGCGATTTCCTGATTGGCGCCGATCTTGGCGCTGTTGGCGCTGGCGACGTTCAATATCTTGCCGCGGATCGGCAGAATCGCCTGGGTCTTGCGGTCGCGCGCCTGCTTGGCCGAGCCGCCGGCCGAATCGCCCTCGACGATGAACAGCTCGGTGCCCTTGGGGTCGTCCGACGAGCAGTCGGTGAGCTTGCCGGGCAGGCGCAGGTTGCGCTTGTTGGTCGCGGTCTTGCGCTTGACCTCGCGCTCGGCCTTGCGGCGCAGCCGCTCGTCCATGCGGTCGAGGATGAAGCCCAAAAGGGCGCGGCCGCGATCCATATTGTCGGTGAAGAAATGGTCGGCATGGTCGCGCACCGCCGCCTCGACCAGCTTGGCGGCCTCCGGGCTGGTCAGCCGGTCCTTGGTCTGGCTCTGGAATTGCGGGTCGCGGATGAACAGCGACAGCATGATCTCGGCGCCGGTGACGACATCCTCGGCCTGGATGTCGCTGGCCTTCTTTTGGCCGATCAGCGCCCCGAATGCCCGTGCCGACTTGACCAGCGCGCCGCGCAGCCCGGCCTCGTGGGTGCCGCCGTCGGGGGTGGGGATGGTGTTGCAATAATAGGCGCTGGACCCCTCGCCGAACAGCGGCCAGGCGACCGCCCACTCGACCGATCCCTGGTCGTCGGGAAAGTCCTGCCGCCCGGCGAAGAAGTCGGAGGTGGCGCATTCCCGCTCGCCGATCTGCTCGCGCAGATGGTCGGCGAGGCCGCCGGGGAACTGGAAGGTGGCGCTGGCCGGGGTGTCGTCGCCGATCAGCTCGGGCGCGCACCGCCAGCGGATCTCGACGCCGCGAAACAGATAGGCCTTCGAGCGCGCGAGGCGATAGAGCCTTCCGGGACGAAAATGCGCGGTCGCGCCGAAGATTTCGGGATCGGGCACGAAGCTGACGCTGGTGCCGCGCCGGTTGGGCGCCGCGCCGCATTTCTCCAGCGCGGAGGTGACCTGGCCCCTGGAGAAGCTCTGGCGGAACAGCTCCTTGTTGCGGGCGACCTCGACCACCGTCTCCTCCGACAGCGCATTGACGACGCTGACGCCGACGCCGTGCAGGCCGCCCGACGTGGCATAGGCCTTGCCGGTGAACTTGCCGCCGGAATGCAGCGTGGTCATGATGACCTCCAGCGCCGACTTGCCGGGATATTTGGGGTGCGGGTCGATCGGGATGCCGCGGCCATTGTCGGTGACGGTCAGGCGATTGCCGGCCGCCAGCTCCACCTCGATCCGGGTGGCGTGGCCGGCGACCGCCTCGTCCATCGCATTGTCGATCACCTCGGCGGCGAGATGGTGGAGGGCGCGCTCGTCGGTGCCGCCGACATACATGCCCGGCCGGCGGCGGACCGGCTCCAGCCCCTCCAGAACCTCGATGGCGTCGGCATTATAGGCGGGATCGGACGGCTGGTTGGCGTCGAACAGGTCGGTCATGGGGTGGGTTATAACCGGGCGGCCGCCTTCGCGCCATCGTCCGTCCGGGGTTGCGGCGATGCCCCGCCTCGCCGCTATAATGGCGGGCGTGATCGCCGATGCGCTTCAGGAAAGGGTGGATATGGCAGGAAAATTCGCTGGGAAAACCGCGCTGGTGACGGGGGCGGCGAGCGGCATCGGCGCGGCGATCGCCGAGGCGTTCGCGCGGGAAGGGGCGCGGCTGGCACTGGCCGATGTCGGCGCGGAAGGGCTGGACCGGACCTTGCGCGCGGTGCAGGCCATGGGCGCGCGGGCGATTGCCGGGCGGGTCGACGTGACGCGCGGGGCGGATGTCGAGGCCTTTGTCCGGCGCACCGTGGACGAGCTGGGCGCGCTCGATTTCGCGGTCAACTGCGCCGGTGTCGGGCCACGGGTCGCGCCGCTCGCCGATTGTACGGAAGATGAGTTCGACCGGGTGATGGCGGTCAACGCGCGCGGCGTCTGGCTGTGCATGAAGCACGAGATCCAGGCCATGCTGAAGCAGGGCGGCGGCGCCATCGTCAACATCGCCTCGGGCGCCGGCATCGTCGCGGTGGCGAACACGTCGGCCTATGTCGCCTCCAAACATGCCGTGATCGGGCTGACCAAGGCCGGCGCGGTCGATTATGCCCGCCACAATATCCGCATCAACTGCATCTGTCCCGGCTATACCCGGACGCCGATGGCGCTGGCGTCACTGGAGGATACGGACGTGGCGGTGGAGGCGATGGCGGATGCCCTGCCGATCGGCCGCATCGCCGAGCCGGAGGAGCAGGCCAATGCCGTGCTCTACCTCTGCTCGGACGAGTCGAGCTATATGGTCGGGCACGCCCTGGTCGTGGACGGCGGGCACAGTATCGTCTGACTGGGCGCAGGCCTACCGCATCTTCACATAGCGGCCCGGCGCATCCTCGATCGCCGGGCGCTTGCCCTCGCCGGGCAGGCGCGCGCCCTTGGCCGGCACGGTCTTGTCGCCATGGCTTTTCAGCCAGTCGAGCCAGTCCGGCCACCAGCTTCCCCGCGTCTCCTCGGCGCCTTGCAGGAAGGCGTCGAGCGTCGCGGCGGGCTGGTCGTTGGTCCAATACTGGTATTTCCCTGACCCCGCCGGGTTGACGACGCCGGCGATATGGCCCGAGCCGGCGAGCAGGAAGCGGATCGGCCCGGCGAAATGCTCGGTGATCTTCCACACCGACTGGGCCGGCGCGATATGGTCCTCGCGCCCCGCCTGGACATAGGCGGGGGTCTTCACGGTGCTGAGGTCGATCGGCGTGCCGTCGATGCTGATCGCGCCCGGCTGCACCAGCAGATTGTCGCGATAGAGCCGCTCCAGATATTGCCGGTGCCACTTGGCAGGCAGGTTGGTGACGTCGCTGTTCCAGTGCAGCAGGTCGAACGGCGCATAATCCTTGCCGAGCAGGTAGTTGTTGACGACATAGTTCCAGATCAGGTCGCGCCCGCGCAGCAGGTTGAAGGTCGCGGCCATGTAGCGCCCGTCGAGATAGCCCTTGTCCCCGGCCAGCGCGTCGACGAGCTGGAGCTGCTGGTCGTCGATGAACAGGTTGAGGTCGCCCGCCGCCGAGAAATCGACCTGAGCGGTGAAGAAGGTCGCCGACGCAACCTTGTCCGCCTCTCCCCGCGCGGCGAGCCACGCCAGCGTCTGGGCGAGCGTCGTGCCGGCGACGCAATAGCCCACCGTGTGCACGCGCTCCACGTCCAGCAGGTCGCGCACGACGTCGATCGCCTCGTTCTGGGCCAGCACATAATCGTCGAAGGTCACATCGGCGAGCGTCTCGTCCGCCGACTTCCACGACACCATGAAGACGCTCAGCCCCTGGTCGACCGCCCATTTGATGAGGCTTTTCTTGGGGCTGAGGTCGAGGATGTAGAAGCGGTTGATCCACGGCGGGAAGAACAGCAGCGGCTGTTCGATCACGGCCCTTGTCGTCGGCTCATACTGGATGATCTGGAACAGCCGCGTCTCATAGATCACCTTGCCCGGCGTCGCCGCGATATTGCGGCCGACCTCGAAGGCGTTGGGGTCGCCCTGGGTGATCTGGCCGCGCCCGATATCCTCCAGCATGTGCGACAGGCCGCGCAGCAGGTTCTCGCCATTGGTTTCCAGCGTGCGGGCGATGACTTCCGGGTTGGTGGCGAAGAAATTGGCCGGGCTCATCGCATCGACCATCTGCTGGATGAAGAAGTGCAGGCGCCGGCGCTGCGGCTCGTCCAGCCCCTCAAGGTCGTCGATGCCCTGCATGAGATGGTCGGTGACGAGCAGGTAGGATTGCCGGATCAGGTCGAAGAAAGGCTGGGCGCGCCATGCCTCGGCGTCGATGCGGGGGTCTTTCTCGGCGCGGATCGGCGGCTCTTTCGCCGAGGCTTCGGGGTCGATGAAATGGTGCCACAGGTCGAGGCTCTGGTTCCAGAACTCGACCTGCCGGTTGACCAGCTTCTCCGACTGGGAGGCCCATGCCGTCATCGCCTGGCCGAGGTCGGGCAGCAGCTGGCCGGTCATGGCGCCGGCGCGGCCGGCGGCCGCCGTGACGGTGGCGTCGCTGTCCCCCCGGTCCTGTTCGGCCCAGAATTGCAGCATCATCTGCTGCGCCTGTCCGATATTGCGGGTCCACAGCTGCAACGTCGCGAGGTCGATGGGGGGCAGCGTGGTGCCGGGCGGATTGTCGGCCATCCTCAGTCCTTACTCTCTCTTCTCTCGCCACGTCGATGCGGGGCGCGTATAGCAATGGTGCGCCAATCAGGCGCGAATCCCAAGGATCAACACGATAATGTCCGAAGAATTCTATCGCATCAAACGCCTGCCGCCCTATGTCATCGCCGAAGTCAATGCGATGCGGGCAGCGGCGCGAGCGCGTGGAGAGGACATAATCGACCTCGGCATGGGCAATCCCGACCTGCCGCCGCCCCAGCATGTCATCGACAAGCTGTGCGAGGTGGCGCGCAAGCCCGACGCCCACGGCTATTCGGCGTCAAAGGGCATTCCCGGCCTGCGCAAGGCCCAGGCGACCTATTATCAGCGCCGCTTCGGCGTCGATCTCGACCCCGAGACCGAGGTGGTGGTGACGCTCGGCTCCAAGGAGGGGCTGGCCAACCTCGCCCAGGCGATCACCGCGCCGGGTGATGTAATCCTGTGTCCGAACCCGAGCTATCCGATCCACGCTTTCGGTTTCATCATTTCCGGTGCCGTCATCCGCTCGGTTCCGTTCGAGAGCGAGATTGGCTTCTTCGAGATGCTGGAGCGTGGCGTGCGCCACAGCGTGCCCAAGCCGACGGCGCTGGTTGTCTCCTTCCCGTCGAACCCGACGGCGCAGGTGGCTGATCTCGATTTCTACCGCGAGGTCATCGCCTTGGCGGCAAAGCATGAT
>CAZACH010000035.1:13229-13490 GCA_964483275.1 uncultured Sphingomonadaceae bacterium
CGACGTCGTGCTGGCGCCCAACCCCAGCTACCCGATCCACACCTTCGGCTTCATCATCGCCGGCGCGACCATCCGCTCGGTGCCGACGACGCCGGACGAGCGCTATTTCGAATCGCTGGAGCGCGCGGTGAAGTTCACCGTGCCCAAGCCCTCGGTGCTGGTCGTCGGTTATCCGTCCAACCCGACGGCGGAGGTGGTCGACCTCGCCTTCTATGAACGGCTGGTCGCCTTCGCCAAGGAGCATGACATCTGGGTGCTGTC
>CAZACH010000036.1:0-1405 GCA_964483275.1 uncultured Sphingomonadaceae bacterium
CCGCGAGATGCTGGGCCTGTCCGACCGCTGCGCCGTGCGCCAGCTTTTCGCGACGCCGATGGCCGGCGACGGCGCGGCGGCGCGCGATCATCTGCGCCGCCAATATGATCTGGGGGTGGAGCCGCAGGCGATCTTCCGCGCGCTGCTGGAGCTTGTCCACGGCATCACGCGCGCCAAGGTGTCGGGCGCCGACGACCCGGCGCTGAGCATCGAGGAGCGCGCGGCGCTGGAGGATTGGGCGAGCCGGCTTGGCCATGGCGCGCTGCATCGGTTGTGGCAGATGCTGCTCAAGGGGCTGGACGAGGTGCAGACCGCGCCGGTGCCGGTCGATGCGGCGGAAATGGCGCTGTTGCGCGTCATCCACGCCGCCAACCTGCCCGATCCGGGCGATCTGGTCCGCCGCCTGATGGAGAGCGAGGACGCGCCCGTCGCGCCGCCGGCCGAAACGCCGCCCGCAGACGTGGTCGAGTCTCCGCCGCTTCTGCGCGTCGCCCCGGTGCCCGAGCCGATGCCATCCTTCGCTCCGGCACCCGCGCCAGCGCCACTTGGGGAGGCGGAGGAGGCGCGACCCGAAGTCCCCGCCGATTTCGCGGGGCTGGTCGCGCTGGCCGAGGCGCAGCGGGCGTTCGGCCTCGCGGCATGGCTGCACAATCATGTGCGGATCATTGATTATCGGCCGGGCGTGCTCAAATTCCAGCTCGATGGGAAAAGCGACGCGCGCCATATCGGCACGCTGTCGGGCTTCCTGAAGTCGACCTTCGGCACGGCATGGGATGTCGGGCAGGCGGAGGGCGAGGCGCAGCCGACCCTGCACCGGCAGGAGGAGGCCCGCGACCGCGCCGAGCGGCAGGCGGTGCTCGACGATCCGGTGGTCCAGGACGTGCTGGCGGCCTTCCCGGCCGCCGAACTGGTCGATTATGACCGCCCAAACAGCAAGGTAGCGTGATAAGATGCAGAATCTCGACGATATTTTGAAGGTCGCGCAGAATGTGCAGGCCGAACTCCAGAAGGCCCAGGAAAGCCTCGATTCGATCGAGGTCGAAGGCGCGGCCGGCGGCGGGCTGGTCAAGGTCCGTGCCTCGGCCAAGGGCCGGATCATCGGTGTCGACATTGATCCCAGCCTGCTGACGCCGGACGAGAAGGGCGTGCTGGAAGACCTGATCGCCGCCGCCTTCAACGACGCGCGCGCCAAGGCGGACCAGATTTCCACCCAGGAAATGGGCAAGATGACCGCCGGCCTGCCGCTGCCGCCCGGCTTCAAGCTGCCTTTCTGAGCGGTCTTTGCCGATGGGGCGTGGGTTGATTCACGGCAGCCTCGTCGGGTCGGACATTCTCATCGAATCCGTTCGTCCTGAGCCTGTCGAAGGACGACAGCACTGATCTCATCATCCTCTCGGCGTGGGTT
>CAZACH010000036.1:1505-12668 GCA_964483275.1 uncultured Sphingomonadaceae bacterium
CTACCGCCACAGGCAGGCATCGAGCCGGTCGCGCTGGACCACCTTGATGCGCGCGGCGATGCTGTTGCCGTAGCGGCGGGTGAAGCCGGAGGGGCTGACCCCCGGCCGCTTCTTGGGCTGGGGCAGAACGGCCGCGATGCGGGCGGCCTCCATCGGCGTCAGGCGGCTGGCGTCATGCCCGAAATAGCGCTTCGCCCCGGCATTGACGCCATAGGTGGCGATGCCGGTCTCAGCGATGTTCAGATAGACTTCCATGATGCGGTGCTTGGGCCACATCGCCTCGATCAGCAGCGTGAACCATGCCTCCAGTCCCTTGCGGACCCATGAGCGGCCCTGCCAGAGGAAGGCGTTCTTGGCGGTCTGCTGGCTGATCGTCGAAGCGCCGCGCAGGCGTTTCCCGGCGGCATTGCGCTCGGCGGCGTCGCGGATGGCGTCGAGGTCGAAGCCCCAATGGGAGCAGAAGCGGGAATCCTCCGCCGCGATCGCCGCGCGCGCCATGTTCCTGTCGATGCGCGACAGCGGCATCCAGTCCTTGGTGACGGAGCGGCCCTGCGTCCACTCGCCCATCATCGTCAGCGTGATCGGCGGCGGCACGAAGCGATAGATCAGCACCCAGGCGACCGAAATGCCGATGAAGGCGACGATGGCGCGAAAAATCCATGCGCCGGCGCGCGCAAGTCCCGCGCGCTTCGCCCCCCGCTTTTTCCGCCCCCATGCCATCGCGGCAGGCATAACGGGATGGAACGGGAGGGAAAAGAGGGAGAGCGGCGTGCGTTGAATCCGACCCTTTGTCTCCACCCCCGTTCGTCCTGAGCCTGTCGAAGGACGACCGCGCGAGCCTTCCCGTCTGCAAGATTCGGAGCGGATCACACAGACCGGCGCTGTCGTCCTTCGACAGGCTCAGGACGAACGGAGGGGAAGGCTCAGGACGAACGGAGGTGGAGGCTCGGGACGAACGGGAGGGGGCAGGTTGGCGGGTTGGGCGCCCGCCCTCTCAGCTCGCCGGCAGCAACCGCTTTTCGCTCGCCAGCCGCATCATCGCCTTTTGCAGCTTCTCGAAGGCGCGGACCTCGATCTGGCGGATGCGCTCGCGGCTGACCTCATAGACCTGGCTCAATTCCTCAAGCGTCTTGGGGTCCTCGCGCAGGCGGCGTTCCTCAAGGATGTGGCGCTCGCGGTCGGTGAGGGTCTGCATCGCCTGGTTGAGCAGGTCGTGGCGCACCGTGGCTTCCTCCGCCTCGGCGACGCGCTCGTCCTGCAACGGCTCCTCGTCGGTCAGCCAGTCCTGCCACTCGCCCTCGCCCTCCTCGCGCAAGGGGGCATTGAGGCTGGTGTCGCCGCCCATCGCCATGCGACGGTTCATCGACACGACCTCGGCCTCGGACACCCCGAGATTGGTCGCGATCGTCTCGACGTCCTCCGGCTTCAGGTCGCCGTCCTCGAAGGCGTTGATCCGGGCTTTCTCGCGGCGCAGGTTGAAGAACAGCTTCTTCTGCGCGGCGGTGGTGCCGATCTTGACGAGGCTCCACGAGCGCAGGATGAACTCCTGCATCGACGCCCTGATCCACCACATGGCGTAGGTCGCGAGGCGGAAGCCCTTGTCCGGCTCGAACTTCTTCACGCCCTGCATCAGGCCGATATTGCCTTCGGAGATCAGCTCCGCGACCGGCAGGCCGTAACCGCGATAGCCCATGGCGATCTTGGCGACGAGCCGCAGGTGGCTCGTCACCAGACGCGCGGCGGCGTCGGTGTCCTGGTGCTCGCGCCATGCCTTGGCGAGCATATATTCCTCCTCCGGCTGAAGAAGCGGAAACTTCTTGATTTCAGCCAGATAGCGGTTCAGCGACGTCTCGGGACCGAGCGCCGGTATGGTGGCGGGCATGGTGGCCGAAGCAGCCATCGCGAAAACTCCCTGTGCGACTGTCCTAGGGTGCTCTCCCTTATACGGAAAGCTCGCTGAACAGTTCCTGTAAGTCCGCCGGATCGGGGCTCACGAACGATAATTTAGTGCCGGTCAAGGGATGATTAAAGCCCAGTATGGCCGCATGAAGCGCCTGACGCCGAAAATTTAACTTTGCCAGCACAAGGCTGTGCTTGGGACGGGCGCGGCCATAGACCGGGTCGCCGAGCAGGGGATGGCCGATCGACGCCATGTGGACGCGGACCTGATGCGTGCGCCCCGTCTCCAGCCGGCATTCGATCAGCGCCGCGTCGCGCAGCGGCGCGAGGGTGCGATAGTGGGTGACGGCGTGCTTGCCGCGCCCTTGCGCCATCACCGCGATCTTCTTGCGGTCGTGCGGGCTGCGCGCCAGCCATTTGTCGACGGTGCCGGCGGGCGGCACCGGGTGGCCGGCGACGATGGCGCGATAGACCCGATCGATGCTGTGGTCGGCGAACTGCCGCGCCAGCCCCTCATGCGCGCGGTCGGTCTTGGCGACGACCAGCAGGCCGGACGTGTCCTTGTCGATGCGGTGGACGATGCCCGGCCGCGCGACGCCGCCGATGCCGGAGAGGCGGCCGGCGCAATGGTGGAGCAGGGCGTTGACCAGCGTGCCCTCGGGGTTGCCGGCGGCGGGGTGGACGACCAGCCCGGCGGGCTTGTCGACGACCAGCAGATGCTCGTCCTCGAACAGGATGTCGAGCGGGATGTCCTGCGGCCGCGCGGTGGCGCTGACCGGCGGCGGCACGGTGATCGCGACGGCCTCGCCGCCCGCCATCTTGCGCGCCGGCTGCGCCTCCGCCGCGCCGTCGACCGCCACCCGGCCGTCGAGGACCAGCGCCTTCAGCCGCTCGCGCGACATGTCGGGGAAGGCCGCCGCCAGCGCCTTGTCGAGCCGCCAGCCGGCCGCCTCCGGGGGCAGGTGCGCCTGCCGTGTCGACTCCGTGTCCGTCATCCCCTAGCGGTGAACGTCATGGTGATCCGAATTGCAAGCGCCGCGCTCGATGTCATGCGCGGCCATGTGCGTGAAACTGGGGCCGAGGAAGCGTGCGGGCTGCTGCTGGGCGCGGTCCGTGACGGCCGGGGCGCGGTGGCGCGCGCGGTGCCGGCGGCGAATGTCGCCGAGGATCGCGTGCGCCGCTTCGAGGTCGATCCGGCGACCCTGCTGAAAGTGCATCGCGAGGCGCGGGAGGGCGGCGACGCGCTCGTCGGCTGCTATCATTCCCACCCCGGCGGCAAGGCGATGCCGTCGCTCAGGGATGCCGCCCGCGCCGACCAGCCGGGCTGGGTGTGGCTGATCCTCGCCGGGGAGGAGATGGGCGCCTTCCTCGTCACGCGCGGCGGAACCATCGCCGGCCGGTTCGAGCCGATCGTCTGGGAGGCGGCCTGATGGCGACGGGCGTCGTCCGCTGGTTCGACCGCAAGCGCGGTTTCGGCTTCATCAGTCCCGACATGGGGCCGCGCGACGTGTTCGTGCATGCCTCCTCCCTGCGCGAAAGTCGTATCGAGGCTTTGTACGAAGGGGACAGGGTGCGGTTCGAACTGGTGCAGCTTCGCGACGGCCGCTTGACTGCCCAGGCGGTGGAACCACTGTGAGGCGGTGCGGGAATTTCCGATGGGCGGCGCCGATTTACCGGCGGAAAGGGCGCGGCCGGTTGCGTTTTTCGGTCGGCGACTGCAAAAGCAGCGTTCAATGACGAGGAGGAAATGGTGGTCACCAGCGTCGAATTCGCCAGCCTGCTCTGTTCCCGCCTGTGCCACGACCTGATCAGCCCGGTGGGCGCGATCTATAACGGTATCGAACTGCTCGGCGACGAGCAGGACCCCGAGATGCGCGCCCGCTGCGTCGACCTGCTGGCCGAAAGCGCGCGCACGACGACCCACAAGCTGCGCTTCTTCCGACTCGCCTTCGGGGCGGCCGGCGGCTTCGGCGAGCGGGTCGACGCGCGCGAGGCGCGGTCCGCGCTTGAGGGGCTGTTCGGCCATGACGACAAGGTCCGGCTGCACTGGCTGGCGGGCGACGCCTCGCTGTCCAAGCCGGCGCTCAAGGTGCTGCTCAATCTCGCGCTGATCGCCGGGGACGCGCTCATCCGTGGCGGCGACCTCCATGTCGGTTGCGAGATCGGCGAGAACGGCACCGAGGTCGCGGTGCGCGCCGCCGGGCCGCGCCTGCTGCTCGACGACGAGCTGCGCAGCGCCCTCGACGGCCAGGTCCTGCCCGAAACCGCGACGCCGCGCGCCGCCGTCGCCTGCCTGGTCAGCGCCGTCGTCGCCGAGCAGAAGGGGCAGCTGATCGTGTCGGAGCCTGAGGAAGGCATATTGCTGTTCGGCGCGACGCTGCCGGCGGGGCGCTGACGCTTAACGCCTCCTTTACCATGGCTGGTTAACGCCAGAGGGGACAGGGGCGTGGGCATTTCCGACGATGGACGATCTCCTGGCCGAATTTCTAGCGGAATCGGCCGAAAATCTTGAAGGCATCGCGACCGACCTGGTGCGCTGGGAGGAGCGTCCCGACGATCGCGCCCTGCTGGATCGCGTGTTCCGCGTCGTCCACACCATCAAGGGCACCTGCGGTTTCCTGAACCTGCCCCGGCTCGGCCTGCTCGCCCACAGCGCCGAGGGGCCGCTCGCGCGGGCACGCAACGGCGCGGCGGTGCCGGGGCCTGAATTCATCAGCACCATGCTGGCGACGATCGACGCGATTCGCGCGCTGTTGAACGCCCTGGGCGACGACGGCCGCGAGCCGGCGGGCGACGACAGCGCGCTGCTCGCCCGCATCGCGGCGGTCGGCGCCGATGTCGGCGTGGTCGCGCGCACCACGCAGGATCGGCGCGCGCCGTCCCCGGCGGTCGCCCAGCGCGCCGCGTCGAGCGTGCGGATCAGCCTGTCGCTGCTCGACCAGCTCATGGAAAGCGTGTCCGAGCTGGTGCTGGCGCGCAATTCGCTGGTCCAGCTTTGCGGTCCCCGGCTCGACGGCCCCATGGCGAGCGCGCTGGAAAGGCTGACGACCTCGGTCACCGAAGTGCAGGACTGCATCATCCGCACGCGCATGCAGCCCATCGAAACCCTCTATGCCCCGCTGCCGCGCATGGTGCGCGATCTGGCGGCCGAGCTTGGCAAGCATGTCCGGCTGGAGCTGGAGGGCGGCGGCACCGAGCTGGACCGGCAGCTTATCGAGGCGATCCGCGATCCCATCGCCCACATGATCCGCAACGCTGTCGACCATGGCCTTGAAACCCCCGCGGTTCGCCGCGCGGCGGGCAAGTCCGAGGAAGGCGTCGTCAGCATCGCCGCGCATCAGGCGGGCGGGCAGATCGTCATCGAGCTGGCGGATGACGGCCGGGGCCTCGATGTCGAGCGGCTGCGCGCCCGCGTCATCGAGCTGGGGCTGAGGCCGATGGCGGACGCGATGCGCCTCACCCCGGCGGCGGCGCGCCAGCTCATCTTCGAGCCGGGTTTGTCGACGGCGGCGGAAGTCACGGCGATTTCGGGGCGCGGCGTCGGCATGGACGTGGTGCGCAGCAATATCGACCGCATCGGCGGATCGGTGGAGGTGGACAGCAGCCCCGGCGCGGGCACGCGGTTCGTCATCCGCTTGCCGCTGACCCTCAGCATCGTGCCGGCGCTGCTCGTTCAGGCGGGCGGGCAGGGCTTCGCGCTGCCGCAGGCGTCGATCCTCGAAGTCGTCCGCATCCGGGGCGCCACCCGGGTCGAGCCGATCGCCGGCCGCGCGATGCTGCGCCTGCGCGACGCCCATTATCCGGCGGTCGGGCTGGCGGAGGCGCTGGGGCTGGCGCCGGCCGGCGAGGCCGGTTTCGCGATCCTCGTCCGGCCCGGCGCGCTGGCGGCGTTCGCGGTGCTGGTCGACGCATTGGTCGACCAGGAGGAGATCGTCATCAAGCCGGTCGCGCCGGCGGTCGCCGCGACGGGGCTGTTCTCCGGCGCGGCCGTGCTCGGCGATGGCCAGCCGGTCCTCGTCATCGACCTCGCGGGCCTCGCGCAGCGCTCCGCCATCGCCGAGAACCGGGACGAGCGCCGCGAGGCGCCGGTCGCCGACGCCGACGCCGCCGAGGCGCTGATCCTGTTCGACACCGGCGACGGCATCCAGCGCGCCATGCCCGCCGCCCTGATCGCGCGGGTCGAGCCGGTCGCCCCCGGCAGCATGCAGTTCGCCGCCGGCCGCGCCATGCTGGTGCGCGGCGAGGCGGCGATCCCCGTCGCCCGGGCGCCCGGCCTCGCGCCGGCGGACGCGGCGCAGGTGCTGATCCTCGAACATGAGGACCGCCGCGCCGCCTTTCCGATCAAGGCGGTGCGCGACATCGTTTCCGCCAGCATCCGGGTCGACCGGCCGGCGGCGGGCGGCGCACTGGTCGGGACGGCGATGCTCGACGGCATCGTGACGGAAATCCTCGACCCCTTCTGGTATCTGACGGAAGCGGAGGCGAATGGCGCCACGCCGTTGCGCGGCACGGTGCTTTGCCTGATGCAAGGGGGATGGGCCTCGCTGCTGCTGCGGCCGGCGCTGGAAAGCGCGGGCTATCGGGTCATCGTCGCCGATCCCGCCGCGCTCGACCGCATCGCGCGGCCCGACGAGGGGCTGGACGCCATATTGTGCGACGATGACGGCGCCGCGAAGCTCGGCGCCATGGCCGATTACAAGGATGTTCCGGTGGTCCGTGTCGGCGGCGCGTCCGCCGGCGACAGGGCGGGCATCGTCGCCGCCGTGCTCGCCGCCGGGGGCCGCCGCTGATGGCCTTCATGCTACAGCTGCGCATCGCCGGCCAGCCGGTGCTGATCGACGCGGATCTGGTCCAGGCGGTGATCCGGGTCGGCAGGCTGCACCCGGTGCCGGCGGTGGCCGCCGACGTCGCCGGCCTCATCACCCTGCGCGGCGCGGTCATCACGGTGATTGATCCGGCGGTCATGCTTGCCGGCGAGCGGAGTCCGCCGGCGGAGCAGGAGCGCGTCGCCATCGTCGTTCGTCTTGACGGCCACGCCTATGCGCTGCTGTGCGACGCGGCCGAGGAGGTCTTCGAACTGGCCGACGACGGCTTCGATCCGCCGCCGCCGGGCCTCGCGCCGGCATGGGCGCGGGTGGCGACCGGCACGGCCGTGGCCGAGGGCCGGCGCCTCGCCGTCATCGACCCGCTGCGGCTGGTTCCCCAGCCGGCGGCCGCCCTGCCCGTCGACGAGATGGCTTAACCAAAGCGCAACATGTGCTGGCATACGATCGGGTAAAATGACGTTAGTGAGGCCTTTTTTATGCGATCCTGCCTGATCGTCGATGACTCGAAGGTGATCCGCAAGGTCGCCCGCCGCATCCTCGAGAGTCTCGATTTCGAAATCGACGAGGCGGCCGACGGGCAGGAAGCGCTGGAGCGCGTGCGCCTGCGGGTGCCCGATGTCGTGCTGCTCGACTGGAACATGCCGGTGATGAGCGGGCTGGAGTTCCTGCGCGTGCTGCGCACGGAGCCGATCGCGCAGCCCAAGGTGGTGTTCTGCACGACCGAAAACGACCTCGCGCATATCCGCGCCGCGCTCGACGCGGGGGCCAATGAATATGTCATGAAGCCCTTCGACCGCGAGATATTGCAGACCAAGCTGGCCCAGGTCGGCCACGCCTGAGCGGCGGGCCATGACGGCTCAACCAAGTCCGAAAATCCGTGAACGAGGCGCGGGCGTGTCGCCCGACTCGTCGCTGCCGCGCGTCCTGCTGGTCGATGATTCGAGCGTGGCGCGCGCGGTCATCGCGCGGGCGCTGGACGGGTGCGCGGACATCGTCGGCCATGCCGCGAACGGCCGCGAGGGACTCGCGCTGCTCGGGCGGCTGCACGTCGATATCGTGCTGCTCGACATCGAAATGCCGGAGCTGGACGGCAGGGCGGCGCTGCCCCTCATCCTTGAAAGGCATGACGCGGCGGTGATCGTCGTCTCCTCCGCCGCCACCGCCGGCGCGCGGGCGACAGTGGAGGCGCTGCGCCATGGCGCGGCCGATCTCCTCGCCAAGCCTTCGGCGCTCGTGCCGGGCGATATGATGCGCTTCGAGCGGTCGCTCGCCGCCAAGGTGCGCGCGCTCGGCGCCGCGCGGCGGATGCGCGCCTCCGCCATCCTGCCCTTGCGCAAGCCGGGGCGGAGGCGTGTCGAGTGCCTGGCGATCGGCGCATCGACCGGCGGGCCGCAGGCGCTCGACGCGCTGCTGCAAGCCCTGCCGCGCGATTTCGAGGCGCCGATCCTCGTCACCCAGCATCTGCCGGCGCCGTTCATGGCCGCCTTCGCGCATCATCTCGCCGCGCGCGGCCGGCCGGCGGCGATCGCCGGCGACGGCGTGCCGATCGCGCCGGGTTCGGTGCTGCTGGCCCCCGGCAATGCGCATCTATGCGTGCAGAAGCGCGGGGGCCGGCTGGTGGCGCGCCTCGACGACCGGCCTTCCGCCAATGGCTGCCGCCCCTCCGTCGATCCGATGCTGGCGAGCCTCGCCGATGCCTGCGGGCCGGGTGGCGTGGGCGTCCTGCTGTCGGGCATGGGCCGCGACGGTATCGCGGGCGCGGCGCGGCTGGTCGAGGCCGGCGGCACGGTGATGGCGCAAGACGGGGCAAGCGCCGTGGTCTGGGGCATGGCGGGCGCGGTGGCGCAGGCGGGCCTCGCCTCCGCCCTTCTCGACCCCACCGCGCTGGGAATGGCGGTCGCCGGTTTGAGGCGCTGACGCACGGCCGCTTATGCGCTAATCGGCGGGCATGACTGTTTCCGAATCCGGTTCCCCCAGGCCGCACGCCAGTGGGCTGGGCGTCCGCGACCTCGGGCTGGCGCTGATCATGAACATCGCCTGGGGTTTCAACATCATCGCCATCAAGGAGACGGTGGAGCAGGTCCCGGTCGGCCTCGCGGCCGCGATTCGCATGGCCATCGTCGGCCTGCTGCTGCTGCCGTGGCTGCGCCTCGTGCCGGGGCGGATGTGGCAGCTCGCGTGGGTCGGACTGGTCAGCGGCGCGCTGTTCATGATCGTCATCAACACCTCGCTGAAAATGGCCACCAATATCAGCGCGCTGGCCATCACCTCGCAGCTCGGCGCGCCGTTCGGCCTGATCCTCGGCATCCTGTTCCTTGGCGAGCGGATCCACTGGCCGCGCATCATGGGCTGCGTGCTGGCGCTGGCCGGCGTCGGGGTGATCGGATTCGATCCCGCCATGTTCGGCGAGATACCGGCGATGGCGCTGTCCGCCTTCGCCGCGCTGCTGTGGGCGATCGGCGCGCTGGTGCTGCGCAGCCTCAAGGGCGTGTCGGTGCTGACCATCTATGCCTGGATCGGCGTGATCTCGGCCCCGACGCTGTTCGCCTATGCGTTGCTGACCGAAAGCCACACCGCGGCCAGCATTGCGTCCGTCCCTGCGGCGGCGCTGGGTTGGCTGGCCTTTTCGGCGATCGGTTCGACGCTGATCGGGCAGGGCGGCATGGCCTGGCTGCTGCAACGCCATCCCGTGTCGCTGGTCGTGCCGCTGACGCTGGGTTCGCCGCTGATCGCGGTGGTCGCCTCCGCCCTGTTCTACAGCATCGACGTGACGGTGGCGATGGTGATAGGCGGGCTGATGACGCTGGGGGGCGTCGCCATCATCACCATTCGCGGGGCACGGAAGGCGCACGCATGATCGACTGTCCCTCCCCCAATTTCAACGAGCGCGCCCTGCCGGTGACGATGCTGGTGCTGCATTATACCGGCATGGCTTCGGCGCGCGCGGCGATCGACCGGCTCAGCGACCCCGAGGCCGCGGTGTCGTGCCATTATCTCGTCGCCGAGGATGGCGAGGTCGTCCGCATGGTGGCGGAGGACAAGCGCGCCTGGCATGCCGGGCTTGGCGCCTGGCGGCGCGTCACCGACGTCAATTCGGCCAGCATCGGCATCGAGATCGTCAATCCCGGCCACGACCTCGGCTATCGGCCCTTCCCGGAACCGCAGATGGCGGCGCTGCTGCCGCTCGTCGCCGATATCGTCGCGCGCCACGGCATCGAGCCGCGCAATGTCGTCGGGCACAGCGACGTCGCCCCGGCGCGCAAGGTCGATCCCGGCGAACTGTTCGACTGGGAGAGGCTGGCGCGGCACGGGCTGGCGCTGGCGCGGCCGAAGCTGCTCGGCGATCCGAACTGGACCGACGCCGGCTTCCTGCTGGCGCTGGAACGCTTCGGCTATGAGGTGGCGGACGGCCCGGCCGCGACCCGCGCCTTCCAGCGCCGCTTCCGCCCCGGGCGGATCGACGGCGAGATCGACGGGGAGACGCGCTCGATCCTGCTCGCGCTTCTGCTGGACATCGAGCGGCCCGCCACTAGATAGGCGCTTCACCAGAGGGTCGGGCGGCCGCCGCCCGCGTTCGCGCGGGGGGAGGAAAGTCCGGGCTCCACGAAGACACGGTGCCGGGTAACGCCCGGCGGGGGCGACCCCAGGGACAGTGCAACAGAAAGCAGACCGCCACGGCTTCGGCCGCGGCAAGGGCGAAAGGGTGCGGTAAGAGCGCACCGCGTTGCCGGCAACGGCAACGGCACGGTAAACCCCACCGGGAGCAAGACCGAATAGGGGCGGCGCATGGGCCTGTCTTCGGCCCGTCGCCCGGGTTGGTTGCTTGAGGGCGTCGGCAACGGCGCTCCTAGAGGAATGGTCGCCCATCCGGCCTCGCGCCGGTGGACAGAACCCGGCTTACAGACCCTCTGGTGATTTTGCCCGGCTTTGGTGGCAGCGGCGCCGTCCCGCGCCCCCACCCGGCCACCCGCTAGGGCATTGAGCGCTAGATTAACGCTGTCCTTCCCACCGCCGTTCGTCCTGAGCCTGTCGAAGGACGACAGCGCCAACTTACGGAATCCGCTCGGGATATTGCAGGAAGGCCCGCGCTGTCGTCCTTCGACAGGCTCAGGACGAACGGAGGATGTGCAACGCTCGCCGCTTCAGAAGGGGGCCGCCTATGCCCGATCGCGATACGCCTCGCCCATCCGCCGGATCGCCGTGACCTTGTCGTGAAGCGCCGACCAGTCGTCATGCTCGGCGATCGGTGCCCAGATCGCTTCCATCTCGTCGATCAGCATGCTGCATGGCGCCTCGTCCGCCCAATAGGCATGGGTCGGGGGCGCGGCCGGCTCGAACCGCGCCACGATCTCCCGGAAGTCGGCGAACTCGGCGCCGTCATACAGGTCGCTGTCGCGCCGCAGCGCGCCGCCGCGCCAGTCGAACCAGAAGCGGTCGA
>CAZACH010000037.1:0-12510 GCA_964483275.1 uncultured Sphingomonadaceae bacterium
GCCGCGAGGGCGAAGATATCGGCGTCCTCCACCCCCTCGGCGCTCACCGCCTGGCCGGACTGGATGAACGTCAGCGCCCGCAGCCGGTCGCGATAGATGGCGGCGCGCTCGAAATCGAGATCGGCGGAGGCGCGCTGCATGGCGTCGCCCAGCTTCTTCTGGACCTCGGTGGAGCGGCCGGACAGGAATGCCTTGGTGTCCGCGACCAGCTCGCCATAGTCGGCGGCGTCGATGCGCCCGACGCAGGGGGCGGAGCAGCGCTTGATCTGGTGGAGCAGGCAGGGCCGCGAGCGGTTCTGGAAGAAGCTGTCGGAGCAGGAGCGCAGCAGGAAGATCTTCTGGAGCGCGTTCAGCGTGCGGGGGACCGCCCCGGCGCTGGCGAAGGGGCCGTAATATTGCCCGACCCCGGTGCGCGCGCCGCGATGCTTGGTGATACGCGGAAACTCGTGATCCTCGCGCAGGAAGATGAACGGGAAGCTCTTATCGTCGCGCAGCAGCACATTATAAGGCGGCCGATACCGCTTGATGAACTGCGCCTCGAGCAGCAGCGCCTCGGCCTCGCTGTTGGTGGTGACGACGGTGAGGCCGCGCGTTTGCGCCACCATGCGTTGCAGGCGGCGCGGCAGGCGGGCGACCTGCACATAGTTGGACACCCGGTTGCGCAGCGCCCGCGCCTTGCCGACATAGAGGATGTCGCCGCGCGCGTCGGTCATGCGATAGACGCCCGGCCGCGTCGGCAGGGTCTTCAGCACGTTGCGGATCGCCGCGACGCCGGCGTCGATGTCGGGCTGCCCGGTTCCGCGCACGGTGTAGGCGGAGGTCTCCTCGCTGAATCGGTCTGTCGGCACGCTCATCGTCGGACACAGGTAGGGGCGAGCGCGTCGCCACTCAACTGTGACGTCCCGGTTTTCCGGGGGTGACGAAGCGGGTCGGCTCTTCTATGGGCCGGGGCATGACATCCGAATTCGGTTCCCTACGGACTGCGCTCGTCACGGGCGGCGCCCGGCGCATCGGTGCGGCGCTGTGCCGTGCGCTGGCCGAGGATGGCTGGCACGTCGCCATCCACTGCAACCGCTCGGTCGAGGAGGGGCAGGCGCTGGCGGCGGAGCTTGGCAATGCCACGGTGGTCACCGCCGATCTTGCCGATCCGGATTGCGCCGCGCGGATATTCGGCCAACTCGATGCGCTTCCGCCGCTCGGCCTGCTCGTCAACAATGCCAGCCGCTTCGTGCTGGACCAGTTCGATGATTTCGACGCCGGCGGCTGGGACCGGCATTTCGCCATCAACGTCCGCGCGCCGACGCTGCTCATGCAGGCCTTCGCACAGCGGGTGGGGACGGGGCAGGGCGGCCTCGTCGTCAATCTGCTGGATGCCAAGCTGGCTTTCCCCAATCCCGACTTCTTCAGCTATACAGTGTCGAAGGCGGGGCTGGCGGCGGTCGGCGAACTCGGTGCCCGCGTCCTGGCGGAGCGCGGGATACGGGTTTGCGGCATCGCGCCTTCGATCACCATGGTTTCAGGCCCGCAGACCCGCGATAATTTCGAGAAAGTGCATGCGCACAACCCGCTCGGTCGCGGCGTGGCGGTCGCGGAGATCGTGGCGGCGCTGCGCTTCGCGGTGGCGACGCCGACGCTGACGGGCGAGACGATCTATCTGGACGGCGGCCAGCGCTTCTGGGGCCTTCGCCGCGATGTCCAGTTTCTGGAGGAATGATGACGCAGTTCATGTCCCGCCTCGACGGGCTGGTGCCGGACACTCTGAAGCCGCGCACGCGCCGCGTCGCGTTGCACGGCCTGTCGGTCCCGGTCGATATCGGGTTCCACGATTTCGAGGTCGGCAATCCGCAACGGTTGCTGGTGACCATCGAGGTCTGGCTCGACGAGGCGAGCTTCGCCGCCACCGATGAAGTCTCGGCCGCCTGGAACTATGATGTGCTCCGCACGATCGTGCTCGAAACCGTGGAAGGGCGCCGCTTCAACCTGCAGGAGACGGTGGTGCGGGCCGTCTATGAGCGGGTGGCGGCGCGCAAGGGCGTCATCCAGCTCCGCGTCGCATCGAACAAGCCGGACGTCTATGCCGATGCCGAGGCGGTCGGTGTGGAACTGAGCTCCTTTTAGACGCCGTCCCGGTTCGGCTGCCGGCCCGCCCGGTCAGCGAGCGGGGCGCGTCGGATCGCCGGTCGTCCGCCCGCACGGACCAAGCTTCTCCAGCACCAGCCGATAGTCGGCGGCCACCGCGAGCGCGCCCGCGACGGGCAGGTCGGCGAGGATGTTGGCAGGCAGCGCTGGCGGCAGGCTGCAGGCAAGCCGGTACCACAGCAAGGTGTTGGGCGCGGGCGGGCCGGCGCTGTCATCGACGAACTCGCCCAGCGCCACGGACCAGCGCGGCGTTTCGCCGGGACGACGCAGGATCGACAGCGAAACCGGGCGTTGGTCGGCAGTGGTCAGGAAGACCTGGCTCTCTGACTCGCCCGGCACGGCGCCGGGTATATAGAAGGCGTTGGCGATGCCGGTGATGCGTGTCGTCCCGGCCGGCGTCGTCGCCTCCTGCAGCAATGAGCGCAGCGTCGTGTCGGTGCCGGGAGTCACGGCGATCTGCGCGTTACGGGAAATCAGGCGCATCTGCTCGGGGCGGGAGACGTCGCCGGCGAGGAACACGAAGGCGGACACATCCTTGAGGCGCGGGGCCTTGCCCCGGGCGTCGTTGGGAACGTCGGCGATATAGCGGATGGTGCCCGGAAGGCCGCTCCGGCCCGAAAGCAGGCGTTGCACGTCCGCCTCGATCAGGAAGCGGCTGTGCCCCGCCGGCGCGCCGACCGCCTCCTCGCCCTTGAGCCGCCATGTCTTCGTGATTCGGACTTGCGCGACAATCGGGGCCGCAAATGCGAGATCGGCAAGGTCGGCATAGGATGCAACTTCCGCAATCGGTCCGGGAGAAATTTGGGCCGACGCGGGTGCAGCATGCGCAATTGCAGCTGCGAGAAGGGCAATTATCGCCGTTCTAACACGATTTTCATCTCGTTGACACATTTTTTCGCTGCACTGCGATATCATATGATGATCCCTTTAAGGCCCGGATAAAGCGGTTGCGGGCACCGAAACCCGACGATATGAGTTCTTTCCACGCCGGTCGAGGTTCCTCGATCGGGTTTGAGTCTCTTCAGTTTGCCGATAGGGTGTAGCATTAATGCAACAAAACCGACCGGGTGATCCGGCCTGTTTGCACCAGCCATCGGTTACTGGAAATTCGGAGTGGCATTCCTGAATGGCATATGCTGATCAAAAGATAAGCAACGCGCGGATCGTCGGTCTTGTATTCGTTGCAGTGCTTCATGCGGGGCTCGGCTATGCGTTTATCACCGGCCTCGCTTACCAGGTGATTCAGAAGGCGCCGACCGTGTTGGAAACCTTCGACGTGATCGAAGAAAAACCACCGGAGGAAGAGCCGCCGCCGCCGCCGCCCGAGCCGCAAGACGCGCCGCCGCCGCCGCCCATGGCACCGCCGCCGGTGGTCACGACGCCGACCGTCGTGCCGCCGCCGATGGTGGCGCCGCCGCCGCCGGTCATCACCGCGCCGCCGCCGCCGCCCGTGGTGGCGCCGCCGCCCCGGCCTGTGCAGACCGCTCCGGCGCGTCCGCGTGGCAACCGTGCCTCCTGGTTCTCGAACGACGATTATCCGGGCGCCGCGCAGCGTGCGGGTGAGCAGGGCACCACCGGCGTGCGACTGTCGATCGGGACGAACGGCCGCGTGGATTCGTGCGAAGTCACCAGTTCGAGCGGTTCGTCGTCGTTGGATGACACCACCTGCCGTCTCTTCCAGCGCCGTGGTCGGTTCACGCCCGCCAAGGATGCCGATGGCAATGATATCGCTTCCACGCTCAACGACCGCGTGAAGTGGGTCCTGCCTTGACGCCAAGTCAATTCGGGGTTCAGCGTCAGGCGGCGCTGAACCCACTCGTATGAAAAAACCGACTTAGAGGAACTTTCTCGATGGAACCGACTGTACACGAAAATCCCTATGGCCTGTGGGCCGCGCTTGAGCAGGGTGGTACGATCGCCTGGGCCACCTTCCTGATCCTGGTCTTCATGTCCGTGGCTTCATGGTATGTCCTGTTCACCAAGCTCTATGAACAGCAGAAGATCCTCAACCAGGGCCGTGCCGTGCGCCGGAATTTCTGGGGCGCGCCGAACCTGCGCGATGGCGCCGGCAAGCTCGCGAAGAACAGCGCATGGCGCCAGATCGTCGACGACGGCCTGCTCGCCAGCGAACAGCATAGCCGCCTGACCGATCCGGTGGACCAGCATGAGTGGGTGCACAGCTCGCTGTCGCGCAGCCAGGCTGCGATCGGCTCGAAGCTGCAGTCGGGTCTCGCCCTGCTCGCCACCGTCGGTTCGACCTCGCCGTTCATCGGCCTGTTCGGAACGGTCATCGGCATCTATCGCGCGCTCATCAAGATCGGCGCCGCCGGTCAGGCCTCGATCGACGCCGTCGCCGGCCCGGTCGGTGAAGCGCTCATCATGACCGCGCTCGGTCTGGCCGTGGCCGTCCCGGCGGTGCTTGCCTACAACTGGCTGATCCGTCGCAACAAGGCGGTGATGGAACAGCTCGGCGCCTTCTCGAGCGACCTGTATGGTTACATGATGTCCAGCGGCGCGGTTCGTCCCGCGGTTGCGACGCCCGGCAACACCGCGGCGAATGCGCCCAAGGCTCCGCCGGCTGCTGCACCCAAGGCCTGATCCGGAACGAGGTCCTGTTCCGCTCTCGGGCGGAACAGGGCCGCCGGACCGCAGCCGAAGTTGCAAGTTGTTTTTGAATAGGAATTTCAGCCCATGGCAATGAGTGCAGGGCCATCCGATGGCGGTGACGACGAAAACCCAATGTCGGACATCAACACGACTCCCCTCGTGGACGTCATGCTGGTGTTGCTCATCATCTTTTTGATTACCGTTCCGGTGGTCGTGCAAACAGTGCCGCTGAACCTGCCGGCCGTCGTTAACGAGCCGACCACCACCAAGCCCGAGAATGTGTTGCTCGCGGTGCGTGAAGTGAATGGCGAGTGCGAAACCTACTGGGGCGTTCAGCGTCTGACGGATCGTCAGCAGCTCCTGGACCGCGGTGTCGCCGCCCTGCGTCGCGAGATCGATCGTCAGACCGCGCTTTCGGGCCAGGTCACGGAACTGCCCGAAGTCCACATCCGTGGGGACAGGGATGCGGCCTATCGCTGCATCGGCGGCGTCATCTACACGATGCAGCGCGCTGGTTTCGTCAAGGTCGGGTTCCTGTCGGAACCGCCGGCCGGCTATGTGACCGCCCGCCAGTAACGCGATCCGGTAGGAGTATTCGATTATGGCAATGTCTGCAGGCGGTACCCCTGAAGGCGAACCGATGATGGACATCAACACCACGCCGTTGATCGACGTGATGCTGGTGCTGCTGATCATGTTCATCATCACCATCCCGATCCAGACCCACGCGGTGAAGCTCGACTTGCCCGTGAGTCAGGACAATGTGACCCCGCCGCCGATCGACCCGATCAAGAACAAGGTCAATATCGACGCGGCGGGCACGATCTACTGGAATGGCGGTCCGGTGACGCTCGACACGCTCAAGTCCTACATGCGTCAGACGACGCAGATGGAGACCGAGCCCGAATTGCACCTGCAGCCCGACGCCAATGCGCGTTATGCGATCGTGGACGAAGTCCTGGCCGCCGCCAAGCAGGCGAACGTCAGCAAGATGGGCTTCGTCGGCAACGAAAATTACGCCAACTGAACGGCTGCCCCGGCGCCGGTTTCGGATTTTCATACGAGGATGAAAGGGGGCGCTCCCGGCGGGGGCGCCCCTTTTTCCTGTTAAGCGTTATTGCGACATCGGTGGCGGCGGCTTAATGCCACAGCCCGTTGCATCGGCTTCAGGCTGAAACTTTAGTCGCACAAAGCAAAATTATGTAATTGCCGAGTGCGTAACTAGGATAATCATCCGGCTCGACGACCTGGGAGATATGATGCGTATCGCTGGCCCCCTGCTTTCCCTTGCGCTTGCTGTCGCCGCCGTGACCGTTGCGGGCTGCTCGGGCGACAATGGCGATTCGGGTCGGCGCGCCCAGATCCTGAACGTCTCCTATGACCCGACGCGCGAGCTTTACCGCGACGTGAACAGCGCGTTCGCCAGGCAGTGGAAGCAGGAAAAAGGCGAGGACCTCGATATCCGCATGAGCCATGGCGGCTCGGGCAAGCAGTCGCGCAGCGTCGTCGACGGCCTCGAGGCGGATGTGGTGACGCTGGCATTGTCCTACGACATTGATGCGATCGCCCGGGCGGGGCGGCTCGCCAAGGACTGGCAAGCGCGTCTGCCGGACAACAGCGCGCCCTATTATTCGACGATCGTGTTCCTTGTCCGCAAGGGCAATCCCAAGGCGATCCGCGACTGGAAGGACCTCGTCCGTCCGGGTGTCGAGGTGATCACGCCCAATCCCAAGACCAGTGGCGGCGCGCGGTGGAATTATCTGGCGGCCTGGGCCTATGGCGAGCGTTCCAGCGGATCGGTGGAGGGCGCGCGGGATTATGTGACCCGCCTGTTCCGGAACGTCCCGGTGCTCGATTCGGGCGCCCGTGGCGCGACGACCACCTTTGTCGAACGCGGCATGGGCGACGTGCTTCTGGCGTGGGAGAATGAGGCGCAGCTCGCCGCGCAGGAATTGGGCGCGGGTAAGTTCGACATCGTGGTTCCGCGCCTTTCGGTGCTGGCCGAACCGCCCGTGGCGGTCGTCGACGCCTTCGCGGCCAAGCATGGCACCACGGCGGTCGCCACCGCCTATTTGAACTTCCTGTACACGCCCGAGGGCCAGGAGATCATCGCGCGCCACCATTTCCGTCCCCGCGACGCCGCGGTGGCCGAGCGCCACAAGAGCCAGTTCCCCGAGCTGGAACTGTTGACCGTCAACAAGGATTTCGGCGGCTGGGCCAAGGTTCAGGCCGAACATTTCGCCGACGGCGCGATCTTCGACCAGATTTTCGCGCAAGCGAAGCGCAGGACGCGGTAGGCGTGGCAAGCGCTGCGCAAGCGGAGGCCGACGACGTCGCCGGCCGGTCCCGAGGGGTGGGCCGGCGCCGGCGATCGATCATTCCCGGATTCGGCCTGACGCTGGGCTTCTCGATCACCTATCTGTCGCTGATCGTCCTCATCCCGCTGTCGGCCATCGCCTTCAAGACGGCGACCCTGGGCTGGGCGGATTTTGTCGCGGTCGCGTTCACGGATCGCGCGCTTGCCGCCTATCGCCTGAGCTTCGGGGCGGCCTTCGCCGCCGCGGCGGTCAATGGCCTGTTCGGACTGATCATCGCCTGGATTCTGGTTCGTTACGACTTTCCGGGCAAGAAGCTGGTCAATGCCATGGTCGACCTGCCGTTCGCGCTGCCGACGGCGGTGGCCGGCATCGCGCTGACCGCGCTTTACGCGGACAATGGCTGGCTTGGGCAATATCTCGCCCCGCTGGGCATCAGCGTGGCCTATACGCCGCTCGGCGTCGTCGTCGCGCTGGTCTTCATCGGCCTGCCCTTCGTCGTGCGCAGCATCGAGCCGGTGCTGGCCGACCTTGGCGCCGACGTCGAGGAGGCGGCCGCGTCGCTTGGCGCCAGCCGCTGGCAGACCTTCCGCAAGGTCATTTTTCCCGCGATCCTGCCGGGGCTGTTGACCGGCTTCGCGATGGCGTTCGCGCGCGGCATCGGCGAATATGGATCGGTGATCTTCATCGCGGGCAACATGCCCTATGTGTCGGAAATCGCGCCGCTGCTGATCGTCACGCAGCTTGAGCAATATAATTATGCCGGCGCCACCGCGATCGCCGCCACGATGCTGGTGGCGTCGTTCCTGCTGCTGTTCGTCATCAACCTCATCCAGGCCTGGCATCGATCGAGGATGGTCAGATGAGCGTCGGCAGGCAGGTCGCGCGCGGCGCGACGAGCGAGGGGCGCCTGGCGCGTGCCGGGCTGATCGGCGTCGGGTTGGCGTTCCTGCTGCTGTTCCTGCTGATGCCGCTGATCGCCATCTTCGTGGAGGCGCTGCGCAACGGTGTCGCGGCTTTCGGCGAGGCGATCATCGAGCCGGACGCCCTGTCGGCGATTCGCCTGACGCTGCTGGTCGCGGCGATCAGCGTGCCGCTGAACGTCGTGTTCGGCATCGCGGCGGCGTGGGCGATCACCAAGTTCGATTTTCCGGGCAAGAGCATCCTCATTTCGCTGATCGATCTGCCCTTTTCGGTCTCGCCGGTCGTGTCCGGCCTGATCTATGTGCTGCTGTTCGGCGCCAACGGATGGTTCGGCGCGTGGCTGGAAGCGCATGAGATCCAGATCATCTTCGCGGTGCCCGGCATCGTTCTCGCCACGATCTTCGTCACCTTCCCGTTCGTCGCGCGCGAACTGATCCCGCTGATGGCCGAGCAGGGCAGGGAGGACGAGGAAGCCGCCCTGTCGCTCGGCGCCTCGGGTTGGCAGACCTTCTGGCGGGTGACGCTGCCCAACATCCGCTGGGGCCTGCTTTATGGCGTGCTGCTCTGCAATGCCCGCGCGATGGGCGAGTTCGGGGCGGTTTCCGTGGTCTCGGGCCACATACGCGGCGAGACCAACACGATGCCGCTCCATGTCGAGATTCTGTACAATGAATATAATTTCGTTGCCGCCTTCGCGGTCGCTTCGCTGCTCGCCCTGCTGGCACTGGTGACGCTGGTGCTCAAGAGCGTGCTGGAATGGCGCTACGATTATAACGGCAGCGGCAGGGGACACTGACATGGGGATCAAGCTCGAGGGCATAACCAAGGAGTTCCGCGGCTTCAGCGCGCTGCGCGGCATCGACCTCGAAGCGCATACCGGGGAGTTCCTGGCGCTGCTGGGGCCGTCCGGCTCGGGCAAGACGACGCTGCTGCGCATCATTGCCGGGCTGGAATTCGCCGATGCCGGGCGGGTCTCGTTCGACGATGTCGATGTGTCGGACAAGCCGGTGATGGAGCGTGGCGTCGGCTTCGTCTTCCAGCAATATGCGCTGTTCCGCCACATGACGGTGGCCGAGAATGTCGCCTTTGGGCTGTCGGTCCGCAAGCGCCGCACCCGCCCGTCCAAGCGCGAGATCGCGAAGCGCGTCGCCGAACTGCTGGAGCTGGTCCAGCTCGGCCATCTCGCGCATCGTTATCCGGCGCAACTGTCGGGCGGGCAGCGACAGCGCGTGGCGCTGGCGCGGGCGCTGGCGGTCGATCCCCAGATCCTCCTGCTCGATGAGCCGTTCGGGGCGCTCGACGCGAAGGTCCGCAAGGATCTGCGCCGCTGGCTGCGCGAGCTGCACGATAATATGGGCCTGACCTCGATCTTCGTCACCCACGATCAGGAGGAGGCGCTGGAACTGGCCGATCGCGTCGTGGTGATGGACCATGGCGTGATCGAGCAGGCCGAGACGCCCGAGCGGGTCTACACCGACCCCGCATCCGCCTTCGTGTTCGATTTCGTCGGCGAATCGAACTGCCTGCCGGTCGAAATCGGTTCGGATGGGGCCGTCATTTATCGCGGCAAGCCGATCCCGGTGCCGAACGGCGGCATCGCCGGCCCCGCGCGCCTGTTCTTTCGCCCGCACGATGCCCGCATCGTCGAGGGCGATGCGGCGCTGACGGCCGTGGTCACGCTCACCCGGCCGCGCGGTGGCGCCATCCGGGTCGAAGCCAATGCCGAAGGGCTTGAGGCGCCGGTCGAAATCGACGTCGCTTCCGAACAGGCGCCGCAGGTCGGCCAGCGCATCGCGATCGAGCCGGTACGCACCCGCATCTTTGCCGGCCACGCCTGACGGAGGCCGTCACCGCGTGGCATTTGACGACCGCGCCGACTTCCCCGATAGCGGCGGTGCCTTGTCATTCATAAGGGCCTGCCGTGCTAAGCCTTGCCTTCATTCGTGAAAATCGGGCGGTCGTCGAAAAGGCGATCGCCGACAAGAATGTCTCGGTCGACCTCGACCGTATCCTGGCCCTCGATGTCGAGGTGCGCGCCGCGCGCGGCGTCATTGATGCGCTGCGCCGGGAGCGCAACGAGATCAGCGCGATGTTCAAGACCGCCGATCCGTCCGAGCGGCCGTCCTTAGGTGCGCGGGCCAAGGAAGCGGGCGCGCGCGCGGCCGAGCAGGAGGCGCTGCTCGAGGAAAAGGGGGCGGAGCTGGACGGCCTGCTGCTGCTCGTCCCCAATATCCCGTGGGAGGGCGCACCGGTGGGGCCGGACGAGGATTCCAACGTCGTCACGCGCACGGTGGGCGCGGTTCCGCAGTTCGATTTCGAGCCGCGCGATCATGTCGCGCTGATGGAAATGAATGACTGGGCCGATCTGGCGCGGGTCACGCAGGTTTCCGGCTCGCGCACCTATTGCCTGAAGGGCCGTCTTGCCCTGCTGGAGCAGGCGCTGATGTTCCACGCCCAGAACAAGCTGGCCGCGGAAGGCTTCACGCTGATGACGGTGCCAGCGATCGCGCGCGAAAAGGCGTTCGTCGCCACCGGCCATTTCCCCGGCGGCCGCGAGGATGCCTATGAAGTGCCGAAGGACGAGCTGTTCCTGGCCGGCACCGGCGAAATCGTGCTCACCAGCCTCCATTCCGGCGAGATACTGGAGGAGGCGAAGCTGCCGATCCTCTATGCCGGCTATTCGCCCTGCTTCCGCCGGGAGGCGGGCAGTGCCGGGCGCGACGTGCGCGGGCTGCTGCGCGTTCACCAATTCTACAAGCTTGAGCAGTACGTCATCTGCAGGGACGATCCGGCGGAATCGGCGCATTGGCACGATCGCCTGCTGGCGGTCGCGGAGGCGCTGCTTGCCGATCTGGAGCTTCCCTATCGTGTTCTGGAGACATCGACGGGTGACATGGGGCTGGGCAAGTTTCGCATGACCGACCTGGAAAGCTGGGTTCCCAGCCTTGGCAAATATCGCGAAACGCATAGCTGTTCGACCCTGCATGACTGGCAGGCGCGGCGCGCGAACCTGCGCTGGCGCGATGGCGAGCGCAAGGTCCGCTTCACCCACACGCTCAACAACACCGCATTGGCGAGCCCGCGCATCCTGGTGCCGCTGCTCGAAAATCACCAGCTTGCCGACGGCCGGGTCCGGCTGCCGCAGGCGCTGCGGTCGCTGATGGGTGGCGAATATCTGTGAAACGGAGAGGCGGGCCACCGCCGCCACGGGCGCGCAGGCCGGCCGGGGCACGGCCGGCAAAGCCGCCGGCGCGGGTCCGCAATATCCTTTTCATTCACCAGAATATGCCGGGCCAATTCAAGCATTTGGCGCCGCTTCTTGCCGCCCGGCCTGAAAACCGCGTCGTGTTCCTGACGAGGCGCGACAATATCGAACTGCCGGGTGTGGTGCGGGCGACCTATGCCGAGCCCGCCGACGCGGGGGAGCGAACCCACCAATATGTGAAGCGCTATGAAGCGGCGGTGCGTTATGGCCAGCAGGTCGTGCGGGGCATCACCTCGCTGCGCCAGAAGGGGTTCGAGCCGGACCTGATCATCGCGCATCCGGGCTGGGGCGAATCGCTTTTTCTGAAGGATGTCTGCCCCGGCGTGCCGGTCATCAATTTCTGCGAATTCTATTATGAGGGGCGGGGGCTGGATGTCGGCTTCGACCCCGAGGACCCGTCAGGGATCGACGACATCTGCCGCGCGCGGGCGCGCACCGCGCATCTGTTGTCGAGCCTTGAAAGCTGCGACATCGGGGTTGCGCCGACACAATGGCAGAAAAGCGTCCATCCCGCCGCGCTGCGCGACAGGATCGAGGTGATTTTCGACGGCATCGACACCGATGTCGTCAAGCCGCTCGCCGATGCCAGCTTCACGCTGCCCGGTGGCCGCACGATCCGCCGGGGCGACAGGGTCGTGACCTATGTGGCGCGCAACCTGGAGCCGTATCGCGGTTTCCGGCCCTTCATGCGGGCGATCCCCATGTTGCAGCGGCTGCAACCGGATGCCGAGATCGTCATCGTCGGCGGTGACGAGGTCAGCTATGGCAAGAAGCCGCGCGGCTTCGCCAACTGGCGGGAGGCGATGCAGGCGGAGGTGGCGTTCGACCCCGCGCGCGTCCATTTCACCGGCCGCATCCCCTATGACCAGTATCTGCGCCTGCTGAGCGTATCGGACGTCCACGTCTATCTGACCTATCCGTTCGTGCTGTCCTGGTCGTGCGTCGAGACGATGGCGGCGGGCGGTCTGGTGATCGGGTCGGACACGCCGCCCGTGCGCGAGGTGATCGAGCATGGCGTCAATGGCCTGCTCGTCAATTTCTTCGATTCGATATAATGGGCCTGGTCCGATTGGCACGATTGGATCGCAGCAGCCGCCAGAATAATAGTGCGTAGTCGTGAGTGTAGTATCAAGTAAATTTACACTCTCATCGCCTATGGCAACAAGGCGTTCGACTAGATAATCAATATATTTGTATGCGATTTTCATGGGATAATTTCCTTTCACTTAAATTGTATATTTATTGTAGGAATAGTGTAGT
>CAZACH010000038.1:0-7741 GCA_964483275.1 uncultured Sphingomonadaceae bacterium
ACCTGCTGAAGTTCGGCCTGATCCCCGAATTCGTCGGCCGCCTGCCGGTGATCGCGACGCTGGAGGACCTGGACGAGACGGCGCTGGTCAAGATCCTCGGCGAGCCGAAGAACGCCCTCGTCAAGCAGTATCAGAAGCTGTTCGACATGGAGGGGGTGAAGCTGTCCTTCACCGACGACGCGCTGAAGGCCATCGCCCGCCGCGGCATCGAGCGCAAGACCGGCGCGCGCGGCCTGCGCTCGATCCTGGAGAGCATCCTGCTCGACACCATGTTCGACCTGCCCGGCTTCGACAGCGTCGCCGAGGTGATGATCGACAAGGACGTGGTCGAAGGCCGCAAGGAACCGGTCAAGGTCTATGCCAAGAAGGAAAAGGAAGGCGCCGCCTGACGCGGGGCCATTCCTGACCTGAACGAAAAAGGCCCGGAACCGACGTTCCGGGCCTTTTTTCATGCGCGGGCGGAATGGCGGCCGTCCCCCGCGCCCTTCCCCCAACCTCCGTTCGTCCTGAGCCTGTCGAAGGACGACTGCGCCAGCTTATGGGTTCTGCTCCATCCCTTGCGGGTGGGAAAGCTTGAGCAGTCGTCCTTCGACAGGCTCAGGACGAACGGAGTCGGGGATGGCTCCCTTTGACAAACTCAGGACGAACGGAGGTTGGGAAAGGCCGCGCGGATTTGACCCGCCCGCCCTACCCTTCCAGGGCGTCGAGGATCGCCGACAGCGCGGGCGGCGCGCAGACGAAGCCGAGATGGGTGCAATCCACCTTGACGCGCCGGTCCGCCTCGTCGGGCAGGCCGCGCGCCGCGGCGGGGGCGACGATGCCGTCGCGGGACGACCAGAGCGCGACCGTCCTGACCGGCGGCTTCTCGTGCAGCCGGCAGGGCACCGGCGGCGCGTCGACGGGGTGGCCGGCGATGCGCTCATAGAGCCGCCACGCGCGATTGCTGCGGCAGTCGCCGGAAAAGGGCGAGCCGAGCGTCACCACCCGCTCGACGCTGTCGGGCAGCGCGCGAGCGATCTCGCGCGCGTAAAGCCCGCCAAGACTCCAGCCGACGAGCGCGACCGGCCGGCCATGGCGCCGGGCGAGGCGATCGACCTTCGCCAGCATCCCGTCATAGAGCGCCGCGCTGATCCCGAAATTGCGGCCGAAACCCCAGCCCTGGGCGCGGTATCCGGCCTCGTCGAGCAGGCGGCGCAGCAGCCCGGTGATGTGATCCGCCGCCATGAAGCCGGGCAGCACCAGCACCGGCTGCCCGCCGCCGTCGCGACCCGCCGCGAGCCGGTGCAGCGCCCGGCTGCCGCGCCAGCGCTCGGCGAGGACGGCCGCCTCGCCCAGCAATCGTGACAGAGGCGGAACGTTCCCATCGTCCACGGGTTCGTGAGTGAGTGGACTGCCGACCGCGAATCTGGAAGAAAAACCGTAAGCCAAACGTCATGATCCCGTCACAATCCGATTTTGACCAAATAGCCGTTGATGGCCATCGGTTCCATGCCATTGACGATGGGCCGGACACGCTTCGCCGCCTGCTCGCCCTGATCGGCGCGGCCGAGCATGAATTGCGGCTGCTCTATTATATTTTCGCCGACGATGAATCGGGCCGCGCGGTGCGGGACGCCCTGCTGGCGGCGGCCGGGCGCGGCGTGGCCGTCGCGCTGATGGTCGACGGCTTTGGCAGCGAGGACACCGACCCCGAGTTTTTCGCGCCGCTGGAGCGGGCGGGCGCGCGCGTCTGCCGCTTCCAGCCGCGCTGGGGCCGCCGCTATCTGCTGCGCAATCACCAGAAGATGGCGATCGCCGACCGGGATCGCGTCATCATCGGCGGCTTCAACATCGAGAACGGCTATTTCCGGGCGGCGGGCGCGGAGGCGTGGCGCGACTTCGGCATGGAGGTGACGGGGCCGTCGATCCAGCGGCTGATAGACTATTACGAGGCCCTGTTCCGCTGGTCGAAGCACCGCCGCGCCACGCTGCGCGGGATGCGCCGCCTGATCCGCCGGGCGAGCACGATCGAGGGCCGGGTGCGGTGGCTGATCGGCGGGCCGACGCTGCGCCCCAGCCATCTGGTGCGCACGCTGCGCGCCGACCTGCGCAAGGCGCGGCGGCTCGACATGGTCATGGCCTATTTCTCGCCCAATCCCGCGATGCTGCGCCGGCTGGTCGGTGTGGCGCGGCGCGGCGCGGCGCGCATCATCACGGCGGCGCATTCGGACAACCACACCACCATCGGGGCGGCGCGCCACTGCTATCGCCGGCTGCTGAACGGCGGCGTCGAAATCCATGAATATCAGCCGCACAGGCTGCACGAGAAGCTGATCGCCATCGACGACACCGGCTATGTCGGCTCCGCCAATTTCGACATGCGCAGCCTTTACCTCAATCTGGAGGTGATGCTGCGGGTCGAGGATGCCGGTTTCGCGGCTGCGGTGCGGGCGCGAATCGCGCGGGAGCAGGCGCGGTCGGAACGCATCGACCGGGCGCGCTATGACGAACTGTCCAGCCCATGGGCGCGGCTCAAATGGACGATCGACTATTTCATCGTCACGACGCTGGATTTCGGCGTGTCGCGCGGCCTCAACAGCCGCCGCTGAAGCCGGCTTCAGGCGTGGGCGTAGAACAGCGTCGCCGGGGGGATGTTAAGCAGTTCGAAATCCTTGTCGATGCGCGCGAACTCGGGATCGAGGAACTCGCGGACCTTGGGCGAGAACTGATAGACTAGGAAAATGCCGCCGGCCCGCAGCGCGGCGCGCGTGGCGCCGGCGATGGCGGCGCCGACGCCGGCGGGCAGCGTCGAGAAGGGCAGGCCGGAAATCACATAATCGGCGCCGCCGAGGCCGTGCTCGTCAAGGATCGCGCCAATCTCGGCCGCCGAGCGATTGACGACGATCAGCCGGGGGTCGGCGATCTCCGCGCGCAGATAGGCGCAGAAATCCTGGTTGGTATCGACCGCGATCAGCTTGGCGTCGGGCTTCAGCCGGTCGAGGATGGGCCGCGTGATGGTGCCGACGCCGGGCCCATATTCGACGAACACGTCGGCGCGCGCCCAGTCGACCGGGGCCAGCATCTTCTCGATCAGGAAGCGCGACGAGGGGATGACGGAACCGATCATCACCGGGTGCTTCAGGAACTGGCGCGCGAACAGCCCCAGCGGCCCCGCGCGCCGTCCGATTCCCTGCTTGCCCAGCTGCTCCACCTTGGTCGCCATCAACTGCTCCCTGTCCACACGGCCCTCTCCGAACGCATCGCTGAGGCACCGCCGCGCCAGCGGTTGACGCATGAAAGGAAAAAACGCAAGCGCGGGCCGCTTGCTCCGTCGCCGAAACGGTCGAACGGCGTGACGCGCCTCCGCGATGGGACGAAGCGAGGCCGGCCGGGGATCAGCCAGCCTCCTTCGGCGCCCGCTCGCGCGGCGTCAGCATGCCCGGCGAGACGAAGCCGATGGTCGGCACCGACCGGGCGTCCTGCTTCAGCTTGTCGGCGATCTGCTCATAATCGCGTTCGACCTCGGGCGTGACGCTGGCGCGGGTCTCGGCCATCGCCGCCTCGAAATCGGCCATCGTCACCTCGCTGACCGACAGCGACTGGCGCAGCGCGTGGAGGCCGGCGCGGCGCACCAGATCCTCGAGGTCGGCGCCGGTGAAGCGCTCCGCCCGTTCCGCCAGCCGATCGAGGTCGACATCGGCGGCGAGCGGCATGGCGCGGGTCTGGATGCCCAGAATCCGGCGGCGGCCGCTGGCGTCCGGCACCGGCACATAGATCAGCTCGTCGAGCCGGCCGGGGCGCAGCAGCGCGGGGTCGATCAGGTTGGGCCGGTTGGTGGCGCCGATGACGACGACCGACTGCAACTCCTCCAGCCCGTCCATCTCGGCGAGGATGGTGTTGACCACCCGCTCCGTGACCTGCGGCTCGCCCATGCCGCCGCCCCGCGCCGGGACCAGCGAATCAAGCTCGTCGATGAAGATCACCGTCGGCGCGACCTGCCGGGCGCGGGCGAACAGGCGCGCGATCTGCTGCTCGCTCTCGCCATACCATTTCGACAGCAGGTCCGACGATTTGGTGGCGATGAAATTGGCCTGCGATTCGCGCGCGACCGCCTTGGCGAGCAGCGTCTTCCCGGTTCCCGGCGGGCCGAACAGCAGGAAGCCCTTGGCCGGCCGGATGCCCAGCCGCCGGAACGCCTCGGGATTCTTGAGCGGCAGCTCGATGCCCTCGCGCAGCCGCTCGCGCGTCTCGTCGAGGCCGCCGACATCGTCCCACCCGACATTCGGCACCTGCACCATCACCTCGCGCATCGCCGAAGGCTGGACGCGCTTGTGGGCGGTGGTGAAGTCGTCGCGGGTGACGACCAGCGATTCCAGCACCTCCGGCGGGATCGTGCCCTCCTCCAGATTGAGCCGGGGCATGATTCGCCGCACCGCCTCGATTGCCGCCTCGCGCGTCAGCGCGGCCAGGTCGGCGCCGACGAAGCCATAGGTGATGCGCGCCAGCTCGTTGAGGTCGACATCCTCCGCCAGCGGCATGCCGCGGGTGTGGATGGACAGGATCTCGTAGCGGCCATTCTGGTCGGGCACGCCGATGATGATCTCGCGGTCGAAACGGCCGGGGCGGCGCAACGCCTCGTCCAGCGCTTCGGGCCGGTTGGTCGCGGCGATGACCACCAGGTTCTGGCGCGGCTCCAGCCCGTCCATCAGCGTCAGAAGCTGGGCGACGAGGCGCTTTTCCGCCTCGCCGGTGGTCTGTCCGCGCTTGGGCGCGATCGAATCGATCTCGTCGATGAAGACGATCGCCGGGGCGTTGGCGGTCGCTTCCTCGAACACCTCGCGCAGCCGCCGCTCGCTCTCGCCATAGGAGGAGCCCATGATCTCCGGCCCGGCGATGTGGAAGAAATTGGCTTCGCTCTCGTTCGCCACGGCGCGGGCGAGGCGGGTCTTGCCGGTGCCGGGCGGGCCATGGAGCAGCACGCCCTTGGGCGGATCGACGCCGAGCCGCTGGAACAGCTCGGGATAGCGCAGCGGCAGCTCGACCATCTCGCGAATCTGGTCGATGGTGTTGCCCAGCCCGCCGAGATCGTCATAGGTGACGTCGCCCCGCCGGGCCTCGCGCGGCTCCTCATATTCGGCGCGCAGCTCGACCTCGGTCTCCGGCGTGATCTGGGTGATGCCCTTGGGCGTCGTCGACACCACCAGCAGCCGGATCTCCTGTAGCGAATAGGCCGGCGCATTGAGCATCTGGCGCAGTTGCGGCGGCAGGTCGCCGCGGTCGATGCGCTGCTGGCCCGATGTCGACACGATGTCGCCCGCCGTGATCGGCCGCATGCCGAACACCCGCTTCAGGGCATTGCCCGAGCCTTCGAGCTTCAAATTCTGCTGTGCGGGCGCGAAGACGACGCGCGTCGCCGGCTTCACCTCCGCCTTGCGGATTTCGATGAAGTCGCCCGAGCCGGCGCCGGCATTGACGCGCTGCAGACCGTCGAGGCGGATCAGGTCCAGCCCTTCATCCTCATTATAGGCAAGCACGGCCCGCGCCGCCGTGGAGCGCTTGCCGACCAGTTCGACGACATCGCCTTCGACGAGGCCGAGCTGGTTCATGGTCGCCTGGCTCAGGCGGGCAAGGCCGCGGCCATGATCCTCGGGCCGGGCATTGGCGACTTGCAGCCGCCGGCCCTGAATATCCTCGTCCGCCATGATTCCTCCCGATCGGTTACTCAACCGTTCCAACATAGGAAAGCTGCAACAGGTTGCGAGAGCCGAACGCACGAGAGCAGAAAAAAGAAAGGCCGGCGATGAAGCCGGCCTTAAGTTCGTTAGGAGAGGATGCCTGTAAGGCCCGTCCCTTGTGCACCCGCGAAGCAGAGTTCGCAACTGCAAAATACTTGCTATCGGTTGCAAAATATGCAAGAGCAATCCGGCAAATGCGCGCTAGTCCGTGCAATGCCTGCCTTTGGTGCAGTGCAGCATGTCATAAGGAGTGCTTCTCGTGCGACGCCTTCCTCCGCTGGGAGCGATCGAGGCTTTTGTCACCGTGGCGCGATCCGGCTCGATCAAGGCCGCCGCCGATTCCCTGTCCCTGTCCTCCTCCGCCGTCAGCCGCCGCGTGCAGACGCTGGAGACGCATCTCGACACCCTGCTGTTCGAGCGGCGCCATCAGGCGCTGGTGCTGACCCAGCAGGGAACGGCGCTGATGGAGGCGGTTTCGCCGATCCTCGACAACCTCGCCGACACGCTGGAGCGCGCCTCGAACCCGCACGAAGGCCCGCGCCTGCGCCTGGGGGTCGCGCCCTTCTTCGCGACCGGGCGGCTGATGCCCCGCCTGCCCGGCTTCCTCGCGGCGCATCCGGGCTTCCACATCGACATCGAGACCATGGCCAAACCGCAGTCGGACATGGGCACGCGAATCGATGCCGCGATCTGGCTGGGCGATGCGCCCGATCCCCGATTCTATGCGCGCCAGCTCGACGCCAACAACATCATCGCGGTGGCGTCGCATCAGGTCGCGCGCACCATCCGCTCGCCGGAGGACCTCAAGGGCCGCACGATCTTCCTCCACCGCGAAATGCCCGGCGTGCTGGACATCTGGCGCCGCCAGCATCCCGGCGCGGCGATCGCGGAAAGCGACATCAGCATTTCCGACAGCGGCCAGGTGATGATCGACGCCACCGCCGCCGGGCTTGGCGTCTCGGTG
This sequence comes from uncultured Sphingomonadaceae bacterium, assembly GCA_964483275.1. Lineage (GTDB taxonomy): Bacteria > Pseudomonadota > Alphaproteobacteria > Sphingomonadales > Sphingomonadaceae > JBBCJR01. The sequence goes on from CAZACH010000038.1 coordinate 6,679, forward strand.
ATCCTCGACAAGCTGGTCGAGGGGGATGACCGGATCGAGCCGATCTTCATGGACAAGCCGATCCCCAGCCCGTTCAACTACTGGTTCCTGTGCCGCAAGAACGGGCTTGAGCAGCGGCCGGTCCGGGTGTTCCACGACTGGCTGGTCGGCGAATTCCCGAGCTGAGCGGGCGACGGGGCGGCCGCCGTCAGTGGCGGACGTCCACCGTCACGTCCGCCGACAGCCCCGCGACGATGGCCTCGTCGGGCGGGTTGAGCAGCTTCAGCCGCACCGGCACGCGCTGCGTCACCTTGACCCAGTTGCCCGTTGCATTCTGGGCGGGCAGCACGGAAAACTGCGCCCCGGTGCCGGCGCCGATCGAGATCACCCGCGCATCGAAGTGGCGGCCGGGAAAGGCGTCGAAGCGGATCTTGGCCGGCTGCCCGACATGCATCTTGTCGAGCTGGGTTTCCTTGAAATTGGCCTCGACCCAGCCGCCCTGCGGAATGACCAGGCTCAGGGCCGGCATGCCCGTCAGGGCGAGCTGCCCCACCTGGAGGCGATCGGTCTGGCTGACGATGCCGGCCTGCGGCGCCTTGACCACCGTCCGCTCGAGATCCAGCGCCGCCTTGTCACGCGCCGCCATCGCCGCGAGGATGAACGGATGATCGGCCTTGTCGCCATTGCCGAGCGCGGTCCGCGCGGCGGCGACATCGGCCACCGCCGACGCCCGGTCCTGTCGTGACGTATCGAGCGCCGCGACCGCCGCGTCATAATTGGCGCGCGTGGTGAACCCGGCCTTGAGCAGGCGGGTCTGCCGGTCCAGTGTCTCCTGGTTCATGCGCATCTCGGCGGCCTTCGCGCCGGCGTCGGCCTGCCGCGCGGCGAGCGCGCTGCCGAGCTGCGCGACACGGATGCGCGCGTCCGCCAGGCTCGCCTCGGCTTCCGCCAGGGCGATCCGATAGGGCGCCTCGTCGACGCGGAACAGCAGGTCGCCCGCCGCGACCCGCTGATTCTCACGCACCCGGACATCGGTGATCCGCCCCGTCACCTCGGTCGCCACGCCGATCATATTCTGCTGGTA
>CAZACH010000038.1:7751-12451 GCA_964483275.1 uncultured Sphingomonadaceae bacterium
TTGGTAATAGGCGTTGTCGTTGGATTCGAAACGGCCCGAGGTCAGCCAGAAATAGAGTCCGACCATCACGAGGATCAACGGCACCGACAGCATGAGCGCCAGTTTCGGCCAGCCGCGGCGGCGTTCGGCCGGCCCGTCGCCGGTCACCTCCACGGCGCTCTCCGTATCAATACGGTCGACGCTGTTCATTCGATATCGTCCTGTTCGGCGGCGCGGCGCGCCAATTGTTCGCGAATACGCTGGAGCAGCCCGCGCAGCGTCTGCTGCTCCTCCGGCGACAACAGTGCAAGCAGTTCGGCGTCGAGCCTGTTGCCGATGACGGCGAGGCGATCGGTCAGTTCCGCCGACTTCGCGGTCGGGTAGATGCGCCGCACGCGCCGGTCGCAGGCATCGGCGCGGCGTTCCACCAGCCCCGCAGCTTCAAGGCGGTCGAGCATGCGGGTCAGGGTTATGCCCTCCACCTCCAGCCGCTGCGCCAGCATCGACTGGGTTTCGCCGGCATGACGCCGCAGCATCATCAGCACGCGCCATTGCGGGCGGGTGATGCCGATGGCGCGCGCCCGCGCATCGAAGCGGTAGCGCACGGCCCTTGCCGCGTCGTTGAGCAGGAAGCCCAGATTATTGCCGATATCGCTATTCATGAGTGCACTTACATTATCAGGGCTTATGATCGGTTTTTCAATATCCCCAGAGCCATCCCCAGGAGAATCCCGCCGCGCCCTTGAGCTTGCCCGCCCATCGGCGCAATGATGCGGCATGGTCACAGCTATGCGCGTCATTGCCCCGGAAACGCCGGGCGCCCAGGAATTGCCCCAGAATCTGGAGGCGGAGGCCGCCCTGCTCGGCGCGATGATGATCGACAACCGGCTGGTCGAGGATGTCCAGCAGCAGTTGAAGCCCGATCATTTCCACTCCGTCCTGCACGGCCGCATCTATGACGCGATCCTGCGGCTGGCCGACCGCAACATGGTGGCGAATCCGGTCACGCTGAAGCCGATGTTCGACGCCGATGCCGACATGCGCGAGCTTGGCGGCCCGGCCTATCTCGCCGACCTGTCGCAGCGGACCGAGGCGCTGATCGGCGCGCGCGACTTCGCCGGCCAGATCTATGACCTCGCCTTGCTGCGCGAGCTGGTCCGCGTCGGCCGCGAGATGGTGGAAAGCGCGCTCGACACCGCCGAGGACGTCGATCCCCGTTCCGAGATCGAGAAGGCCGAGATCGCGCTCTACCGCGTCGCCGAGACCGGCGAGGTCGCGGGCGGCACCAAGAGTTTTGGCCAGGCGACCCAGCTCGCCGTCGAGATGGCGGAGCGGGCGCTCAATTCCGGCGGCCATCTGTCGGGCGTCACCACCGGCCTCGACGGGCTGAACAGCAAGCTCGGCGGCCTCCACCGCTCCGACCTGCTGATCCTCGCCGGCCGCCCGGCGATGGGCAAGACGGCGCTGGCCACCAACATCGCCTTCTCCGCCGCCCAGCGCCTGATGCGCGACCGCGCCGACGGGATCGAGGCGGACCAGTCGGCGGGCGCGGCGGTGGCGTTCTTCTCGCTGGAAATGTCGGCGGACCAGCTCGCCACCCGTATCCTCGCCGAACAGTCGGGGATCAGCTCCGAATCGCTGCGCATGGGCCGCATCAGCTCGGCCGAGTTCCGCAACCTCGCCCGCGCGGCGGCGGATTTGCAGGACCTGCCGCTGTTCATCGACGACACGCCGGGCCTGACCATCGCCGCGATGCGCACCCGCGCCCGCCGCCTGCGCCGCCAGCGCGGCATCGGGCTGATCGTGGTCGACTATCTCCAGCTGCTGCAAGGCTCCGGCCGCGCGAACGACAACCGCGTCAACGAGATTTCGGAGATTACGCGCGGGCTGAAGACGCTGGCCAAGGAGCTGAACATCCCGGTGCTCGCCCTGTCCCAGCTCAGCCGCGCCGTCGAGCAGCGCGAGGACAAGCGCCCCCAGCTTGCCGACCTGCGCGAATCCGGCACCATCGAGCAGGACGCCGACATCGTGATGTTCGTCTATCGCGAGGAATATTACCACGCCTCGCGCAAGCCGGAGGACGGCACCGACAAGTTCCAGTCCTGGCTGGAAAAGGCCAACCGCATCGAAGGCCGCGCCGAGGTGCTGGTCGCCAAGCAGCGCCACGGCGCCACTGGCAGCGTGCCGATGATGTTCCACAAGGCGACGACGAAATTCTCCGACCCGGTGGATGATGCCTATCTGCCGGAGCAGTATGAGTGAGAGCGTGACGCGGCATAAGCGCCCCGCTCCAGCAGACCTCGCGAACCGCCACCACCTCCGTTGATCCCAAGCCTCCACCCCCGATCTGGAGGCTCGCCCTCCACCTCCGTTCGTCCTGAGCCTGTCGAAGGACGACCGCGCTGCCTTCCCGCCAAGCGGTCGCGAAAGTCCGTGCGGTCGTCCTTCGACAGGCTCAGGACGAACGGAGGTGGGAGGGAGGGGGTGGCGGGATCAGCCAATCATCCGCTTCCCCCCGTGCCCGACAATCACTAACCCCTCCCCAGACAGATGGAGCCGCCGTCCTTGCCCGCCAGCCTTCCCGACCTCCCCCTCCGCCTGACGCTCGACGGCGACGCGCTCGCCGCCAACTGGCGCCTGCTCGACCGCCTGAGCGGCGGCGCGGCGTGCGGCGCGGCGGTGAAGGCGGATGGCTATGGGCTTGGCGCGCGGGCGGTCACGCAAAGGCTGGCGGCGGCCGGCTGCCGCGACTTCTTCGTCGCGACATGGGCGGAGGCGGTCGCCCTTGGCGCCTTGCCCGGCGATGCCCAACTGTCGGTGCTGCACGGCGTCCGGGACGAGGACATGGCGACGGCGCTGGCCGGCACCGCCCGGCCGGTGCTCAACACCGCCGCGCAGGTCGCGCGCTGGAAGCAGGCCGCCGTCGACCGGCCGTGCGACGTGATGGTCGACACCGGCATGAACCGGCTCGGCCTGACGCCGCAGGAGGCGACCTCGGGCCTGCTCGACGGCCTTGCCATCGACACGCTGATGAGCCACCTCGCCTGCGCCGACGAGCCGGACTCCCCGCTCAACACCCGCCAGCGCGACGCCTTTCGCGCGGTCGCCGACGCCGTCCCCGCCCGCCGCCGCAGCCTGTGCAATTCCGCCGGCATCTATCATGGCGAAGGCTTCCACTTCGATCTGGTGCGACCCGGCATCGCCCTCTATGGCGCGACGCCCCACCCGCAGGCCGGGGGCATAAGGCAGGTCGTGCGCATCGAGGCGCAGGTGCTCCAGGTGCGCAGCGCGGCGCCGGGCAGCAGCGTCGGCTATGGCGCCACCCACGGCGTCGGGGACCGGCCGGAGCGGCTCGCCATCCTCAATCTCGGCTATGCCGACGGCTATCTGCGCGGCTTTTCGGCGCGGGGCATGGCCTATGCCGGCGACATCCGCTGCCCGGTCGCGGGGCGCGTCTCGATGGACCTGATCGCCGTCGCCATCGGGGAGGCCGAGGTGGCGGAGGGCGACTGGCTGGCCGTCGATTACGACCTGCCGCGCGCCGCCGCCCAGTCGGGCCTGTCGCAATATGAGTTGCTGACCGGGCTTGGAGACCGCTATCAGCGCCGATGGTTATGACTGTCGGCTTCCTGATCCGCGACGCGATCGAATTCTTCGCGACGATCGGCAACTTCCTGTTGCTAGGCCTCGCCGCGATCGGCCGCATCGCGCGCTTTGCCGGCACCGCGATCGTGCGGGCGGTGACGCCGCCTTATTATCCCGGCCGCATCTTCGAACAGATGATCCTGATCGGCTGGTACTCGCTGCCCGTCGTCGGCCTCACCGCGATCTTCACCGGCGCGGCGCTGGCGCAGCAAATCTATACCGGCGGATCGCGCTTCAACGCCCAGTCGACGGTGCCCGCCATCGTCGTCATCGGCATGGTCCGCGAGCTGGCGCCGGTGCTCGCCGGCCTGATGGTCGCCGGCCGCGTCTCCTCGGCCATGGCCGCCGAGATCGGAACGATGCGCGTCACCGAACAGCTCGACGCCATGTCGACGCTGCGCACCGATCCCTTCAAATATCTGATCGTGCCGCGCCTGATCGCGTCGCTCATCACCCTGCCGCTGCTGGTGCTGGTCGCCAACTCGATCGGCATCTTCGGAAGCTGGCTGCTGTCGACCGCGCGGCTCGATTTCAACAGCGTCAACTATCTCACCATCACGCGGCAATATCTTGAGGTGGACGACGTCGTCATGTCGCTGGGCAAGGCCGGCGTCTTCGGCTTCTTCATCGCGCTGATGGGCTGCTATCACGGCTTCCATTCGGGCGGCGGCGCGGCCGGGGTCGGCCGCTCGACGACCAATGCCGTGGTCTCGGCCTTCATCATGATCCTGTTGTCCAACCTGCTCATCACCGTGCTGGCCTTCGGATGACGGACCCCAAGATCGAGCTGCGCGGCGTCAGCAAGCGCTTCGGCAACAAGATCGTGCTCGACGGCCTCGACCTTGCCGTCGCGCCCGGCGAATCGGTGGTCATCATCGGCGGGTCGGGCACCGGCAAGTCGGTGATGCTGAAATGCATCCTCGGCCTGATCACGCCCGAATCGGGGTCCATCAAGGTCGACGGGGTCGAGCATGTCGGCCTGCGCGGCCGCGCGCTTCAGGAGGCGCAGGCCAGGTTCGGCATGCTCTTCCAGGGCTCGGCGCTGTTCGATTCGCTGCCGGTCTGGCGCAACGTCA
>CAZACH010000039.1:0-12194 GCA_964483275.1 uncultured Sphingomonadaceae bacterium
CCACCGCCGGATTGAGGCGGTGGATCTCGTCGATGAACAGCACGTCATTGGGTTCATCGACGAGATCCACCGCCTCAACCCCTGCCGCGTGGTCGCGCCGACCAGCGTGAAGGGGTTGCTGACGACGCCGTTGCGCGACCGCTTCGGCATCCCGGTGCGGCTGCAATTCTATACGGTGCCGGAACTGGAGCAGGTGGTGACGCGCGCCGCGACGCTGCTTGGCGTCGACATGGCGCAGGACGGGGCGCATGAGATCGCCCGCCGCGCGCGGGGCACGCCGCGCGTTGCCGGACGCCTATTGCGCCGCGTGCGGGACTTCGCGCATGTCGCCGGCAGCGAGGTCGTCGATCGGGAAGTCGCTGACGCGGCGCTGACCCGCCTTGATGTCGACCGGCTTGGGCTGGACGCCATGGACCGCCGCTACCTTGCCATGATCGCCGAAATCTATCGCGGCGGGCCGGTTGGCGTCGAGACTTTGGCGGCTGGCCTGTCCGAGCCGCGCGACACGGTCGAAGAGGTCATCGAGCCGTATCTCATCCAGCTCGGCCTCATCGCCCGTACAGCGCGCGGCCGCTGCCTGAATGCGCGCGGATGGCGGCATCTCGGCCTCACGCCGCCGGAGGAGTTCGGTCAGGAAGCCCTGCCACTGGGCAAATAACGGCCGCCGGTCGCCGTCGAGCGTGATCGCGGGACGCGCGACGATGGTCTGGCGGTCGGACGTCATGTGGTTGATGCCATAGGCGGTCATCGCCTCGACGACCGCGGCCAGCGTGGCGGCGCGGCCCAGCCCCGGAATGCGCCCCTCGATCCGGTCGATCACCCAGACGCCGGTGCGCAGCGCGTCGATGTTGCGGCGCATCTCCGCCATATTGGCGTCGCGATAGAGCAGGCGGCATTCGAAACGGCACGCGAAGCCGTCGCCGACAATGGCGAAATAGCGCGCCCCCGCGCCGCCGCTGGCGTCATGGCGCAACCGCCATCCGCGGGCGGGATCATGGGTGATGCGACTGGCCGGATCGGCCTCGAATGCCATGCCTTCTTGTCCGGGGCGGGTTGATCCTCCGCCCGAATAGAGCATGTTTCACATAAAAGCCCAAAAACATTAACCATGGGCCGCAAATTTTCGCGCCGCCGGCTCGGCCCGTGGCAAGGGGGGTTCCGTTGGCGAATCCGTGTGTCTACAGGCGATTCGATGGTTGAGGAGGATCTGCCGCTGTCCGGGCGCTTCGTGGGGAAGCAGCATCGTTTCCCCTGCCGCGTCTATTTCGAGGATACGGACGCCGGCGGCGTCGTTTACCATGCCAATTATCTGCGCTTCATGGAACGCGCGCGCACCGACATGCTGCGGCTCGTCGGCATCGGTCAGCGCGACGCCATGGCGGCTGGGGAGGGGGTCTATGTCGTCGCCGACCTGTCGATCCGCTATCGCAAGCCCGCGCGGCTCGACGACGCCCTGCTGGTCGTCAGCCGCATGACGGCGGTGCGCGCCGCCTCCTGCGTCGTTCAGCAGACAGTCATGCGCGACACGGATGTACTGACGGAAGGGGAAATCACCGTCGCCTTCCTGACCCCAGATGGCCGTCCGCGCCGGCAACCGCCGGCGTGGGTGGAAATTTTCTCGAAACTTGTGGAGAGCTGAGACCTCATGGAACCGGATCTGGTCATGAAAGGCGCGGAAAGCCTGTCGCCCTGGGCGCTTTTCCTGCAAGCCGACTTTGTCGTGAAGGCGGTGATGATCGGCCTGCTGCTCGCCAGCATCTGGACCTGGTCGATCATCATCAGCCAAAGCCGCAAGCTGACGCGCATCGGCGCCCAGACCGAACGGTTCGAGGAGACGTTCTGGGCCGCCGACGATGTCGAGACGCTGGCCGCCAAGGCCGCGAAGTCCGACCTGCCCGCCGCCCGCGTCTTCACCGCCGGTATCGAGGAATGGCGGCAGTCATTGAAGCTCAAGCCGATCGACCGCGACGGCCTGCGCGCGCGCTTGCAGACGATCATGTCGTCCGCCTCGGCGCGGGAGATCGAGGAGCTGTCCGACCGGCTCAACATCCTCGCCACGGTGGGGTCGGTGGCGCCGTTCGTCGGCCTGTTCGGCACCGTCTGGGGCATCATGCGCAGCTTCACCGCCATCGCCGGCGCGCAGAACACCTCGCTCGCGGTCGTCGCGCCGGGCATCGCGGAGGCACTGTTCGCCACCGCCATCGGCCTGTTCGCGGCGATTCCGGCGGTGATCGGCTATAACCGCCTGCTCCACCGCGTCGGCCGGATCGAGGGCAGGCTCAACGGCTTTGCCGACGAGTTGCATACCAACCTGTCGCGCGAGCTGGACAGGCAGCCCGGCTGATGGCGATGTCGCTCGGCCCGCGCGGGCGGGGGCGGCGCGCCCCGCCGATGAGCGAGATCAACGTGACGCCGCTCGTCGACGTCATGCTGGTGCTGCTCATCATCTTCATGGTGACGGCGCCGCTGCTGGTGGCGGGGGTGCAGGTCGACCTGCCCGACGCGCAATCTCCCGCGCTGTCGCAGGAGCAGGAGCCGGTGCAGCTGTCGATCGACGCCGACCGCCGCATCTTCGTGGGCGAGGACGAGGTGTCGCGCGAGGCGCTGCCCAGCCGCATGGCCGCGCTGGCGCAGGGTGGCGGCGAGCCGCCGCGCCTCTATGTCCGCGCCGACCGCACGCTCGACTATGGGCTGGTCATGCAGGTGGTGGGCGATGCGCACGCCGCCGGGCTGACCAAGGTGGCGCTGGTTTCGACCGGCGAGGGCGGCCGCGCGGCGCAATCCGGCGAGGGCGACGAGCGCTGACATGGATCGCGACGATCGCCAGGGACTGATCTTTGCCGGCGTCGGCCATCTGGTGCTGCTCGCCCTGCTGTCGGTCGGCGTGTTGTCCGCCAAGCGCAAGCTGCCGCCGCCCGAGGACGCCATCGCCGTCGACATCGTCAGCCTGACCTCCAGCGCGTCCAAGGTGGCGCCGGTGGCGGCGCCCGCAGTCGGCCCGGTGTCGACCCCGCCACCCGAGGAAGAGGCCGCGCCGCAGGAGCCGGAGGAAGCGCCGCCGCCACCGCCACAGGAGGCGCCCGCCCCGCCGCCCGCGCCCGCCCCCAAGGCGCCGCCCGCGCCGAAGGAACCTGCGCCGCCCAAGGTCGAGAAAAAGACGCCGCCGGCTGAAAAGGCGAAGCCCGCCCCCGCCGAAAAGGCCAAGCCGGCGCCCAAGACGCCCGCCCCCAAGGCGCCGCCCAAGCAGAAGCTGGACGCCGACTGGCTGGGCAGCGTCATCGGCAAGTCGACGCCCGATTCCGCGCCGGCCGCCCTGTCGGGGCCGATGGCGGCCTCCCTCATCAACGCCTTGCGCAACCAGATCCGGCCGTGCTGGCAGCCGCCGAGCGGCGCGGCGGCGATCGACGACCTCATCGTCACGCTCAGCGTGCGCTTCCGGCGCGACGGTTCGGTGATCGGTACGCCCGAGGTGATCGAGCGCGAGGGCGTCAGCGCGGCCAACCGTCCCTATGTCGGCCCCTTCGAGGCGGCGGCGAAGCGCGCGATCGCGCGCTGCACGCCGGTTTCGCTGCCCGACGACCTTTATGATTACTGGAAGGCAGTCGATTTTCCCTTCGATGCCCGGCTTTGATTTGACAGTTCCCACCGCGATGTTCACAGATTCGCGGTTGGCGAGGATCAGGAGATGTTGATGCGGCTGTTTCGCTCAGTTCTACTTGCCATGATGGCGCTGGCTGGCCTGTCAGCACCGGCCCTGGCGCAGCTGCGCGTCGATATATCGGGCGGCATCCAGGCGCCGATGCCGATCGCCATCCCGACCATGCCGACCCCCGCCAACGCGCCGACCCCGGCCGGATCGACCAGCGAACTGGGCGCCAAGGTCGCCGAGATCGTCGCCAACGACCTTAAGGGCAGCGGCCTGTTCCGCCCGCTCGACGGGCTGCCGGCGGTGCCCTTCACGCAGGTCGCGGCCCCCGATTTCACGGTGTGGCAGAACCGCTCGGCGCAGGCGCTGGTGCAGGGCTTCGTCCAGACCAACCCGGACGGCACGCTGACCGTCGGCTGCTATCTCTACGACGTCTTCCTCAAGCAGGAGCTGGCCCGGCAGGGCTTCGTCGTCACGCCCAATTTCTGGCGGCGCGCGGCGCATAAATGCGCGGACACCGTCTATACCCGGCTGACCGGCGAAGGCCCCTATTTCGACAGCCGCATCGTCTATATCTCGGAAACCGGCCCGGCCAGGAACCGCATCAAGCGGCTGGCGATCATGGATCAGGACGGCTTCAACCACCGTATGCTGACCAATGGCCAGAATCTGGTGCTGACGCCGCGCTTCAACCCGGCCAACCAGACCATCGTCTATATGAGCTATGCCGGCAAGCGCCCGCGCATCTACAGCTATGACATCGCCAGCGGCAGCCAGCGCCTCGTCGCCGACCTGCCGAACATGACGTTCAGCCCGCGCTTCTCGCCCGACGGCCGCTATATCGTCTTCTCGATGGCGGTCGGCGGCAACACCGACATCTATCGCGTCTCCGCGTCGGGCGGCGGCCTCACCCGCCTGACCAATTCGCCCGGCATCGACAGCTCCGCCAGCTACTCCCCCGACGGCTCGAAGATCGTCTTCGAATCCGATCGCGGCGGCGCGCAGCAGCTTTATGTGATGAATGCCGACGGATCGAACCAGCAGCGCATCAGCTTCGGGCAGGGCCGCGCCGGAACGCCGGTGTGGAGCCCGCGCGGCGACCTGATCGCCTTCACCCGCATGGGCGGCGGCGGCTTCCGCATCGCCGTGATACGGCCGGACGGCGGCGGCGAGCGCGTGCTGACCAACGCCTGGCAGGACGAGGGGCCGACCTGGTCGCCCAACGGCCGGGTCATCATGTTCTTCCGCACGGCGCGCGGCTCCGGCAATCCGCAGCTCTGGTCGGTGGACCTGACCGGCGTCAACGAACGCCGCATCCCGACGCCGCTCGGTGGGTCCGATCCGGCATGGTCGCCGCTTTTGCCTTGAACCATTTCATTGATGTAACGTTTTGAACGACTGACGACAGAGGGAGTGATTGTAATGGCCTCGAAGACTCTGACTATCCTGCTGCTGGCAGGCATGACGGCAACCGCCGCCTGCTCGAAGAAGCCCAAGGACCTGCCGCCGCCGCCGCCGGCGACGACCGCGCCTGCCGAGCCCGCGCCCACCGACATGGGCAGCGTCGGCACCAGCACCGTGCCGGGTTCGGCCGCCGACTTCCTTGAAAAGGTCGGTTCGGACCGCGTCCTGTTCGCGCTCGACAGCCATGATCTGGACGGCGACGCGCGCGCGACGCTCGATCGTCAGGCGGCGTGGCTCAACCAGTATCCGCAGGTGACGATCACGGTCGAGGGCCATTGCGACGAACGCGGCACGCGCGAATATAACCTCGCGCTTGGTGATCGCCGCGCCAATTCGGCCAAGAACTACCTCGCCTCGCGCGGGATTTCGGCCGGCCGCATCAGCACGATCAGCTATGGCAAGGAACGCCCGGCGGTCGAGGGTTCGGACGAAAGCGCCTGGGCGCAGAACCGTCGCGCCGTCACCGTTCTGGTCTCCGGCACCGCCGGCTGATCCGACGACGCTTCAAGAAAAAGCCCTCCTCCGCACAGCGCGGAGGAGGGCTTTTTTTGTTGAGGATGTGTGTCGCCGGCCGCGCCGCTACAGGTCGATCGCGAAGCTGCGCGCGCAGAAGGCGCAGTCGACGGAGATGCGGCCGTCATCGTCGCGCATGTCCTCGCGCTCGCTTTCCGGGAAGCGCATCAGCACGTCGCGGATATGATGCGGCGAGCAGCGGCAGCCCCGGCTGAGCGACAGGGTCGGCAGCACGCGCACCTCGTCCTCATTGAACAGGCGCCAGAGCAACGCCTCCAGCGCCAGCGACGGATCGACCAGCTCGTCGGCGGTGACGGTTGCCGCCAGCGCGGCGACATGCTCCCAGTCGGGATGGTCGCGGCGGACGTGCAGGCGCTCGCGGCCTTCCTCGCCGTCGGGCAGATACTGGATCAGCAGGCCGCCCGCGCTGTGCCCGGCCTCGCCCCGGTCGATGACGGCAAGGCGGACGATCGATGGCAGCTGCTCCGACTGCACGAAATAATTCTCCGCCGCCTCGCCGATGCTGGCGCCGGTCAGCGGCACGATGCCCTGATAACGCTCCCCGCTCACCGCCTGATCGAAGGTGATGGCGAGATAGCCTTCGCCGAAGATGGCGGCGAGGTCGGCGTCGTCGGGCAGCGCCGCCAGCTTTTCAGCGTCGTGCTTGAGATAGCCGCGCACCGCGCCGGCGCGCCAGTCGCAGACCAGCAGGTCGATGGCGCCGCCCTGTGCCTGCGCCTGCACGGTCAGCTGCGCGCCCTCGTCCTTCAGCGTCGCGCCGAGCAGGGCGGTGAGGGTCAGCGCCTCGGCCAGCACATGCGCGGCGCGGGGCGGGTAGGCGTGATTGGCGAGGATGGCGTCGAGCACCGGGCCGAGCCGCACCAGCCGCCCGCGCGCGTGGCGCTGCGGGATGGCGAAGCTGATCAGCCGGTCCTCATTGGCGGCGGGCAGGATCAGGTCGATGCTGGCGTCCCGTTCGCTCCCCAGTCCCTCGCCATTGCCGTTTTCCTTCATCCCAGCCTTCCAAAGCACCAAAGCAGAACGGATTTCTGCGCGTGCAGGCGGTTCTCGGCCTCGTCCCAGACCGCCGAGGCCGGGCCGTCGATCACTGCTTCGACCACTTCCTCGCCGCGATGGGCGGGCAGGCAGTGGAGGAACAGCGCCTGTTTCCCGGTGGCGGCCATCAATTCCGGCGTCACCTGATAGGGCTGCATCGCCGCCAGCTTCTCGTCGGCGTGAGCCTGGCCCATGGAGATCCACGTATCGGTGACGACGACATCGGCATCCGCCACCGCCGCGCGCGCATCGCGCAATATCTGCACGGTGGCGCCGCGTTTCAATGCGGCCTCCAGCACCTCGGCCGCCGGCTCGTAACCGGCGGGGCAACCGACGCGGACGTCGAAATGCATCAGGCTGCCCGCCTCGATGATCGAGTGGAGCACATTATTGCCGTCGCCCAGCCATGCCCAGCGCGTGCCGGCGAGCGCGCCGGTGCGGTCGAGCACGGTCAGCATGTCGGCCATCACCTGGCAGGGGTGGCTCATGTCGGTGAGGCCGTTGATGACCGGCACGGTGGCGTGGCGGGCCAGCTCGACGGCCTTCTGATGGTCGTCGGTGCGGATCATGATGGCGTCGACATAGCGCGACAGGACGCGCGCCGTGTCCTCGACGGTCTCGCCGCGGCCGAGCTGCATCGAGCCGCTGTCCATGACGATGGTGGTGCCGCCCAATTGGCGCATCGCCATGTCGAAGCTGACGCGGGTGCGGGTCGAGTTCTTCTCGAAGATCATCGCCAGCGTGCGGCCGGCGAGCGGGGCGTCGGCGTCGGCCTTGCCCTTGGGCCAGTCGGCGCGGGCCTGCTTGCGGTCGAGCGCGTCGGCCAGCATCGCGGCGATGGCGTCGCCGCCGGCATCGGCGAGGTCCAGGAAATGACGGGTCATGCTGCCTTGTCCGGGTCGTAGCTGCGGGCCGCCTTGCTGATCGTCTCGATCGCTTCGGCGATGTGGCTGTCCTCGATGATGAGCGGCGGCACGATGCGCACGACATTGTCGCCGCCGGCCACGCTGAGCAGGCCCGCGTCGCGCAGATACGCCACGAAGGGCCGGCTTTCGACCTTCATCTTGAGGCCGAGCAGCAGGCCGGAGCCGCGCACCTCCTCGAACAGGCTGTCATGATTGGGGATCATCTGCTCCAGCGCCTGGCGCAGACGGTCGGCCCGCTGGCGCACCGCCGGCAGGAAGTCGGGGTCGAGCACCACGTCGAGCACCGCATTGCCCGCCGCCATCGCCAGCGGGTTGCCGCCATAGGTGGAGCCGTGCGTGCCGAAGGTCATGCCCGCCGCCGCCTTTTCGGTGGCGAGGCAGGCGCCGAGCGGGAAGCCGCCGCCAATGCCCTTGGCGGTCGCCAGGATGTCCGGCGTCACGCCATATTGCTCATGCGCGTAGAAGGTGCCGGTGCGGGCGATGCCGGTCTGCACCTCGTCCAGCACCAGCAGCAGGCCGTGCTCGTCGGCGAGCGCGCGCAGGCCGGTCATGAATTCCGGCGTCGCGGCGCGGATGCCGCCTTCGCCCTGGATCGGCTCCAGCAGGAAGCCGGCGGTGCTGTCGTCGATGGCGGCTTCGACGGCGGCGAGGTCGTTGAACGGCACGACCTCGAATCCGGGCAGCAGCGGCTCGAACCCGCCGCGCATCTTCTCCTGATTGGTCGCGCTGATCGTGCCGAGCGTGCGGCCGTGGAAGGCGTTGGTGAAGCTGATCAGCTTGACCCGCTCCGGCTGGCCGTTGACGAAATGATAGCGCCGCGCCGTCTTGATCGCGCACTCCACCGCCTCGGCGCCCGAATTGGTGAAGAACACCGTGTCGGCGAAGGTTGCGTCGACGAGTCGCTGGGCCAGCCTCTCCTGCTGCGGCGAGCCATAGAGGTTGGAGACGTGCATCAGCGTCGCCGCCTGCTCCTGGATCGCGCCGATCAGCCCCGGATGGCTGTGGCCGAGCAGGTTGACGGCGATGCCGCTCGCGAAATCGAGCTTGCGGCTGCCGTCCTCGCCAATCAGGTAGCAGCCGTCGCCACGCACCGGTCGGAACTCGCACCGCGGATAAACGGGCATGAGGGCCGGAATCGTCATGGCGTGCCTCCCAGATCAGGAAAACGGAAACGCAAAAAGGCGACCCCTCCAGGCCGCCTGTCGGAGCGTGCCACTACAGATGGTGAGGGCGGGCCGTCAATGTTTCTCGTGTTGGGAGGGTGCTAGGACTTGAGCTTCCAGCCGCTCGCCAGCAGCCGATAGATGACGAAGCCGACGACGATATTGACCAGCAGCAGGCCGATCGCGCCGATCATCAGGGGCGAATCGGATTCGCCGAGGAAGCCATAGCGGAAGCCCGAGATGACATAGAAGAACGGGTTCACATGGCTGAACGTGCGGAACGCGCCGTGCAGCGACTCGATCGAATAGAAGGTGCCCGACAGCAGCGACAGCGGCATGATGACGAAGTTGGTGACGGCGGCGGCATGGTCGAACTTGTCCGCCCAGATCGAGGTGACGAGGCCGATCAGCGACAGCAAGATCGCGCCCATCAGCCCGAACCAGATCACCGCCCAGGGATGGCGGACGACGACGCTGACGTCCGGCCACAGCAGCATCGCGCCCCACACGGCAAGGCCGACCAGCACGGCGCGGGTCACGGCGGCCATGGTCAGCGCGGCCTGAAGCTCGGCCAGCGACAGCGGCGGCATCAGATAGTCGATCACCGTGCCCTGCACCTTGCCGACCAGCAGCGAGAAGCTGGAATTGGCGAAGGCGTTCTGCAGCATCGCCATGGCGATCAGGCCCGGCGCGATGAAGTCGGCGAAGCGATAGCCCATCACCGTGCGCCCCTCGCTGCCCAGCGCGACCGTGAAAATCAGCAGGAAAAGCATGGTCGTCAGCGCCGGCGCCCAGATCGTCTGGAGCTGGACCTTGAAGAAACGCCGCACCTCCTTCACATAGAGGGCGCGCAATCCCGCCCAGTTCACGACGGGGATCACCAGCACGCCGGGTTCGTTGCGGATCAGGCTGGGGGTTTTTTCGTTGGTTGGGCCGTCAGTCATTTGTTGCGGGCCTAGCCCTCGAGCCATGCTCGATCAAGCGGGTCCGGATAGTCAAGGAGCAGGGCCACCCATGTCGTGGACCGATGAGCGGATCGAAATTCTTCGCAAATTGTGGGAACAGGGCAACACCGCCAGCCAGATCGCCGAGGTTCTGGGCGGGGTCAGCCGCAACGCGGTGATCGGCAAGGCTCATCGCCTCGGTCTGCAATCGCGCCCGTCGCCGGTGAAGAGCAGCGAGCCCGCCGAGGCCCCGGCAAGCCCGGCCGCCCCCCCGGCGCCGCCCGCCGCGCCGCCGCCGGCCGCCGCCCCGCCACCCCCGCCGCCTCCGCCCCCGCCGGCCACGCCGGTGAAAGCGGCGCCCGAGCCGGCGCCCGCACCGGCGCCGCGTCCGCAGGCGCCTGCCTATAATCCGATCACCGCGACCGGGGCGCCGCTCTACAACCCCGATTCGCCGATGCCGCAGGCGCCGCCGCGCCGGCTGGTGCCGGCCAAGCCAAGCGCCGAGATCGCCGACAAGACCTCGCTGCTCGACCTCAGCGACAAGATCTGCCGCTGGCCGCTCGGGCACCCCGGCGAGCCGGACTTCCATTTCTGCGGCAAGCCGTCCAATCCGGGCTTCCCCTATTGCACCGAGCATTGCGCGGTTGCCTATCAGGCCCAGCTTCCCCGCAAGGATCGCCGGCCGCCGCCGATACCGTTCGGCGCGCCCCGGATGCGTTGACAGGCGGCACCTCGCGCACCGCCCCCCCGGCCCCTTATAGCGCCACGGCATGAGCGCGCCGCACCTTGTCCTTGACGCCGTCGCCTGCCTGCGTGGCGGGCGATTGCTGTTCGAAGGCATGAATCTCGCCGTCGGGCCGGGCGCCGCGCTGATCGTCGAGGGGCCGAACGGCGCCGGCAAGACCAGCCTGCTGCGCATCGCCGCCGGCCTGCTGCGGCCGGCCGCCGGGCGGGTGACGCGGCCCGACAGGCTGGGCTTCCTCGGCCATGAGCTTGGCCTCGACCTCGATCGCACGGTCGCCGGCGCGCTCGGCTTGTGGGCGCGGATCGACGGGGCGGATGATGCGCGGGTCGCGCGGGCGATGGCAGCGATGCGGCTGGAGGCGCTGGCCGCCGTGCCGGTGCGGATGCTGTCGAGCGGCCAGCGGCGGCGCGCCGGTCTGGCGCGGGTGATCGCATCCGGCGCGCCGCTCTGGCTGCTCGACGAGCCGGGCGTCGGCCTCGATGCCGCGTCGCTGGAGGCGCTCGCCACCGCCATCGAGTCGCATCGCGCGACCGGCGGCGCGGTCATGGCGACCAGCCACATGCCGCTCGGCATCGCCGCGCCCGACCGGCTGGCGATGGGCGCATGAGGCTGTTCGCCGCCATCGTCGCGCGGGAAGCGCTGCGCTCGCTGCGCCGCTCGGCCAGCCTGTTCGTCGTCACGCTGTTCGTGCTGATGGTGGCGATCCTGTTCGCCTTCGCCATCGGCCCCGACCAGCGCCTGCTCGGGCGGGTCGGCGGCGGCATATTGTGGACGGGGGCGCTGCTCGCCAGCCTGATCCCCATCGACCGGCTGATCGCGCCCGACCTCGAGGACGGCAGCCTCGACCAGTTCCTGGTGCGCGGCCTCGCCCCGGAAAGCTTCGCCGCCGCCAAGATCGCCGGCCACTGGCTGGGGCTGTGGCCAGGGCTGATGCTGGCGAGCGTGCCCGGCGCGGCGCTGCTCGGGCTGGACGGCGGCCAGTTGCTGATCGTCGATCTCGGCCTGGCGCTCGGCACGCCCGGCCTTGCCGCGCTGGGCGTCATCGCCGCCGCGCTCACCGCCGGCATCCGGGGCGGCGGCATGCTGGCGGGGCTGATCGTGCTGCCGCTCGCGGTGCCGCTGCTGATCTTCGGGGCGACGGCGCTGCATCCGGCCGGCGCGGGCGGGCTGAAGCTGCTTGCCGCCGCCAGCCTCATACTGGTCGCCGCCGCGCCCTTCGCGGCGGGCGCGGCGATCCGCGCGGCGCTGGAGTGAGGCCGGCCATGCCATCTATCCAATCCGGTGCGCCGCCTGCTAAGGCAGCCGCGCTCATGCACCGTTTCGCGAATCCCCGCCGCTTCATGGCGATTGCCCGGCCGCTGACGCCGATCCTGACCGGCCTTGGCGCGGCGCTGATCGCCCTCTCGCTCTCTGTCGGCGTCTTCATCGCGCCGCCCGACTATCTGCAGGGCGAGACGGTGCGCATCATCTATATCCATGTGCCGGCCGCATGGCTCGGCATGGCGGGCTATGGCGGGCTGGCGGTAGCGAGCGCCGTGCAGCTCGTCTGGCGCCACCCGCTCGCCGAGATCGCCGCGCGCGCCATCGCGCCGGCCGGAGCGGTGTTCGCTGCCATCTGCCTGCTGACCGGCGCGATCTGGGGTCGCCCGACCTGGGGGACGTGGTGGGAGTGGGACGGGCGGCTGACCTCGATGCTGATCCTGTTCTTCCTCTATCTCGGCAATATCGCGCTGGCGT
>CAZACH010000040.1:0-12006 GCA_964483275.1 uncultured Sphingomonadaceae bacterium
TCCCGCCAGGGGCTGGCCCAACTCCGCGCCCTGCGCGCGCAAGGCCATGATGCGGTCGCGATCAGCCGGAATCCACGGCTGATCGCGGGCGAGGGGCTGGACGGCGTGCGGGTCGTTCCGGCCGACAACGCCGATTCCGCCGCGGTCGACCGCGCGCTCGACGGCGTCGACGCGGTCTTTTTCCAACTGCCGCTGCTCGCCGGGCCGGACCAGCTTGAACGCGCGGCGGAGACGGTTGCCGTCGCCGCCCGGCGCGCGGGTGTCGCGCGCTTCATCCACAATTCGACGATGTGGTCGCCGGACGATCATTGTGGCGAGGCGACCTACGATCATGTCCGGCGGATCGAGCGGATCATCGAATCGCATGACCTGCCGCACACCATCTTCCGGCCGACCCTGTTCATGGACAATTGGCTGACCGCCTATGCGCTGCCCCTGCTGCAGGCGCGGCGGCTTTACCGTTATCCGCACAGGCCGGACCTGCGCTTCTCGCCGATCGCGCTGGACGATCTTGCCCGCTTTATGGTCGCCGCGCTGTCCGCCCCGCGGACGATCGGGCAGCGCTATCGCGTCGCCGGTCCCGAAACGCTGACGCCGCCCGATGTGCGCGCGATCCTGTCGGATGCCATTGGCGCCGAGATCGCTTACGAATACCAGTCGCCCGCCGATTTCGCGGCCTACACCTATGACCATTTCATCCATGCGACCGGCATTCCGCGCGATCTGTACATCGCCGGTTTCAGCGCCTTCTACAGCTTCAACAACGAGGCGGATGAACAGCCTTTCCAGTTCGACGTGACGCCGGTGCTCGCCGAACTGCCGATAGAGTTGGAGAGTTTCGCGGGCTGGGCGGCGCGGCAGGACTGGTCCGCGGGCGGGCGAAGCGGATCGGTCACCGATTGATCACTTGACCACAAGGTCAGTTGTGCACTAGCCCTGTCGACAATATTGCCGGGAGAGGGCGCCTTGAACGATCGAAAGTCTGTAGCCCCTGTCGCGCGGCTGCTCGCGGCGACAATGTTCCTTATCGGCGCCGCGATCGTGGCCGGGGGCGTGTGGCTCGCTGCCCTTGGGGGGTCGGCCTATTATATGCTCGGCGGTGCGGCGGTGGTTGCGGCCGCGTTCCTGCTGTGGCGCGGCCGCTCGCTCGCCGGCTGGCTCTATGCCGCCTTCCTGCTGGCGACGCTGCTCTGGGCGCTTTGGGAACGGGGCGTCGACGGCTGGGCACTGGCGCCGCGCCTGCTCGCCCCGGCGGTGGTCGGCCTCTGCTTCGCACTGCCGGGGGTTCGCCGTTCGATCGGCCGCGCCGGCTGGGCTGCGGCACTGGCCGCCATTCTGCTGATCGCCGTGCAGGCCGGGAGCGGCTTCGCGCGTTCGCCCGGCGATGTCGCCGCCCCGGCGGCGCTGCGCTCCGTCGCCGGTGGCCAGCCCGGCACGGATGCGGAATGGCCGGCGTGGGGCGGCACCAATGCCGGCCAGCGCTTCTCGACGCTCGACCAGATCACGCCCGCCAATGTCGCGGGGCTGGAACGGGTCTGGACCTATCAGACCGGCGTCCAGCCCGTGGGGCCATTGGGCACGTTGCAGACCACGCCGCTGATGATCGGCGACACGCTGTATGGCTGCACCCAGTCCAATATCGTTTTCGCGCTCGACCCGGAAACCGGCCGCGAACGCTGGCGCTTCGATCCCAGGATCGACACTGCCGGCGCGACGGCGGTCACGACCTGCCGTGGCGTCGCCTTCCACCGCGTGCCCGCCGCGCCCGACTGCCCGGAGCGGATCATCACGGCGACCTTCAACGCCCAGCTGATCGCGCTCGATGCCCGCACCGGCCGGCGCTGCCCGTCCTTCGGCAAGGACGGCATCGTCGATCTGATGGCCGGGATGGGGCTGGTCGAAAAGGGTTTCTACTATGTCAGCTCCGCGCCGACGATCGTGCGCGGCAAGGTGGTGCTCGGCGGCTGGGTGTCCGACAACCAGAGCACCGACGAGCCTTCCGGCGTTATCCGTGCCTATGATGCCGCGACCGGCGCCTTCGCCTGGGCGTGGGACATGGGTCGGCCCGGCGAACATGGCGAGCCGGCGGCGGGCGAGCATTACAGTCGCTCGACCCCGAATAGCTGGGCGCCGATGGCCGCCGACGAGGCGCTGGGCCTGGTCTATCTGCCGACCGGCGGCAACACGCCCGACCATTGGGGCGGCGCGCGCTCGGCGGCGGCGGAGCGGTTCGGCAATGCGGTGATCGCGCTCGATGCGGAGACGGGGGCGCTGCGCTGGGCGTTCCAGACCTCGCATCATGACCTGTGGGATTATGACGTCGCCTCGCAGCCGACCCTGCTCGACGTGCCGGTCGATGGCCGACGGGTGCCGGCGCTGGCGCAGGCGACCAAGCGCGGGCAGCTGTTCCTGCTCGATCGCCGCACCGGCAAGCCGATCGCCGGCGTCGAGGAGCGCCCGGCGCCGAAACGACCGCCCGTGATCGGCGACTGGACGGCGCCGACCCAGCCTTTTTCGGTGGGCATGCCGGACTTTTCGGGCGCCCCGCTGACCGAGCGGGACATGTGGGGCCTGACTCCGCTCGACCAGCTCTGGTGCCGCATCCGCTTCCGCCAGCTGCGCTATGACGGCCCGGCGACGGCCCCCGCGACCGACGAATCGCTGATCTATCCCAGTATCGGCGGCGGCATGAACTGGGGCGGCGTCGCCGTCGATCCCGAGCGGCGGCTGATGATCGTCAACACCATGTATTATGGCAGCATCGCGCAACTGGTGCCACGCGACGAGACCGACCGGCTGCATGCCGAGGCTGCCGGCAAGGCCGCCGCGCATATGTATGGCCTGCCGCAGCCGCAGAAAGGCACGCCCTACGGCATCCTGCTCTCCGGCTTCGATTCGCCGCTGGCCGCGCCGTGCAACCAGCCGCCGTTCGGGCGGATCGCGGCGGTCGACCTCGACACCCGCAAGCTGCTGTGGTCGCGCCCGATCGGCTCGGCGCGGGACAGCGGGCCGTTCGGACTCGCCTCGCATCTGCCGCTGCCGATGGGCATGCCGATGTTCGGCGGCGCGCTGGTGACGCGCGGCGGGCTGACCTTCATCGGCGCCACGCAGGACCGCAGCTTCCGCGCCTTTGACAGCGCCACCGGCAAGCAATTGTGGCGCGCGGCGCTGCCCGCCGGGGGACAGGCCAACCCGATGACCTATGTTTCGCCGAAAAGCGGGCGGCAGTTCGTGCTGATCGCCGCCGGCGGTCACAAGATGCTGAAATCGCCGCTCGGCGACGCGGTGATCGCCTATGCCTTGCCGCGCGACAAATGAAATCCGGCAATCCTCAAAGCAGGAGCGAGAAATGACCAATCGCCTTGAAAATAAAGTCGCCGTCATTACCGGCGGCGCATCGGGAATCGGCGGCGCGACCGCCCGCCTCTTTGTCGCCGAAGGCGCGAAGGTCATCGTCGCCGACCGGCAGCCGCCGCTCGACGAGAAGCTCGCCGCGCTGATCGACGCCGCGCCGGAGCGCATCAAATTCGTCAAGACCGACGTCACCCGCGAGGATGAGGTGCGGGCCGCGATCGCCGCCGCGGTCGAGGCCTGGGGGCGGCTCGATGCCGCCGTCGCCTGCGCGGGCGTGCCGGGGCAGGGCAGCGATGTCGACCTGACCGAGGAGGAGTGGGAGCGGATCATGGCGGTCAACGCCAAGGGCGTGTTCTTCCTCACCAAGCATGCCGTGCCGGAAATGGTCAAGGCGGGCGGCGGCTCGATCACCAACATCTCCTCGGCCTATGGCGTTGTCGGCGCGCCGGGATTCGCCGCCTATTGCGCGTCGAAAGGCGCGGTCCGCACCTTCACCAAGTCGACCGCGATCGAACATGCCGCCCAGGGCATCCGCGCCAATTCGATCCACCCCGGCGTGATCGAGACGCCGATGTTGCAGGGCATTTTCGATCGCACCGACGATCCCGAGGCGACGCGCGCGCTGTTCTCCGCGCAGCAGCCGAACGGCTATAACGGCGTGCCCGAGGATATCGGCTGGGGCTGCGTCTATCTCGCCTCCGACGAGGCGCGCTTCGTCAACGGCGTGGAACTGCCGATCGACGGCGGGCTGCTCGCCCGGTAAAGCCGGCCGAAAGGTCTTGACTAAATGGTCAGTTTGTAAAAGATTGCGCCGACTGGCCGGAACCGGCGGCGCGCATTGCGCAATGAGAGGATGACTTGCGATGAAAGTGGTGGAGACGCCGGTATTGATCGTCGGAGGGGCGGGATGCGGCCTGTCCTCGGCCATCCTGCTTGCCCGGCTGGGCATCGAATCCTGGCTCGTCGAACGCTATCCGACCACCTCGCCGGCGCCCAAGGCGCATTATCTCAACCAGCGGACGATGGAGATCTTCCGCGAGATCGGCATCGCCGATCGCATCTATGAGCTGAGCACCCCCGCCGAGAATATGTCGCGGGTCGGCTGGTTCACCTCGCTCGGCGGCGACGGCGAACTCGACCGCAAGACCATCCACATGATGGACGCGTTCGGCGGCGGGGAATTGAAGGAGGCCTATGAGCGCGACAGCCCGTGCCGCTCGGCCAACTACCCGCAGCTGCGCCTCGAACCGCTGCTGCTCGACCATGTCCGCACGCTGCCGCTGGCGAAGCTCAACTATCATCACGAGGTCCAGTCGTTCAGCCAGGATGCCGACGGCGTCACCGCGATCGTGCTGGAGCGGGACAGCGGCGAGACCTATCAGGTCCGCGCGAAATATATGATCGCCGCGGACGGCGGCCGCTTCGTCGGCCCGACGCTTGGCATTCCGATGGACGGCATCGACCGCCTGTTCGACATGGTCACCTGCCATTTCGGCGCGGACCTCAGCCATGCCATCGACGACGACACGCCGATGATCCGCTGGTTCATCAACCCGGAGAAAGGTGGCTCGTGGGGCAGCGGCGTGATGGTCGCGCTCGGGCCGAAACATTATGACCGCAACAGCGAGGAATGGCTGCTGCACTTTGCCTTCCAGCCCGACGATCCCGACCAGTTCGACGCCGAATCGGTGGTGCCGCGCCTGAAGGAACTGCTGCGCCTGCCCGATCTCGACCCGAAGATCATCCGCATGAACAACTGGAAGGTGCAGGGCGTGCTTGCCCGCCATTTCCAGGAGGGGCGCATCTTCCTGGCCGGCGACGCCGCGCACCGCCACCCGCCGACCACCGGCCTCGGCCTCAATACGGCGGTGCAGGACGCGCACAACCTGACCTGGAAGCTCGCGGCGGTGCTCAAGGGAGAGGCCGGCCCGGCCTTGCTCGACACCTATGAGGCGGAGCGCCGGCCGGTGGCGTCACGCAACGTCAACTGGGCGATGCTGACCTTCCAGAATCATCTCGTCATTGATGCCGGGATCGGCCTGATTCCGGGCGCCCCGGTTGAGGTCAACCGCGAGGCGTTCCGCATCCTGTTCTCCGACACGCCGGAGGGCGTGACCCGCCGCCAGCGCCTCAAGGAGGTGATCGCCACCCAGCGGACCGAGTTCCAGGCGCATGATCTGGAGATCGGCTTCCATTATGGCGGCGATGCGGTGATCGACGACGGCACCGCCCCGCCGCCGCAAAGCCCGATGGGCGACGTCTATCATCCGGTGACGCGGCCGGGGCACCGCTTCCCGCACGCCTGGCTGGCGAAGGACGGCAAGACCGTCTCGACGCTCGACCTCATCGGGCGCGGCGCCTTCACCCTGTTCGTCGGTAGCGACGCCGCCGCGTGGAGACGCGCTGCGGAGGCGGTCGCGGCCGAAACCGGCCTTCCCCTCAACGTCGTGACGGTCGGCGGCGCCGATGGCTATGCCGATGTCGACGGCGGCTGGGCGGCGGTGCGCGGCACGGCGGAGGACGGGGCGGTGCTGGTCCGTCCGGACGGCCATGTCGGCTGGCGCGCCAGCGACGCCTCGGGGTGTGCGCGGCTCCGCGAGGCCATGGGCGCGATCATGGCGCGTCCGTCCGGGGTCGCCGCCGCCGCTTGAAGGCGGCCGGGCGGAGGGAAGGCGGCCCGCGAGAGGCCGTCCCGTCCGCCTCATGGCCGGAATTGACAAATTGGTCAGGAATCGACCAGAATGGATCGCGGAGAGGATGATGGTGGAAAAGCTGCTGCCGGAAGGTTTCGAGGCCCTCGAACCATTCCTGCCCTATTGGGGCGTCCGAGGCTCGCAGGAGCGGCGCGAACGGCGCGAGGCGGCCGGCATGGACGAGATCATGGCGTTCTACGAACCCTGCCTCGCCCTGGCGCCGGCGGCGATGAAGCATCTCGAAGCCTTCCGCGTCGACAACATGCCCGCGGCGGAGGCGCGGCTCTATGAGCTGATGCTGGCGCTTGCCCATGTCTCGATGGCGACCGAGCTGCACGGCCAGCCCCGTGCACCGTACACGCCCTATCCGCACAATGTCCGGCTCGTGCAGGGGCTGACCCATTTCGGCTGATCGGAGGATTTTACCATGACCGAGATTCCGTTCGATTTCCGCGCGCCCAAGACCAATTTCACCGAGTTCGTCGGGCTGGGCACCGATCCGGTTTCGACCGAGCCTTATCGCTCGCCCGAATATTTCGAGCTGGAGCGCGACCGCGTGTTCAACCGCGCCTGGCTGTGCATGGCGCGGGTCGAGCGCGTGCCGGAGCCGGGCAGCTTCATCGTCGAGCAGGTCGAAACCGCGAAGACCTCCGTCATCATCACCCGCACCAAGGACGGCTCGATCAAGGCCTTCCACAATGTCTGCTCGCATCGCAGCAACACGCTGGTGCTGGAGCGGGAGGGCAAGGCCAGCCGCTTCATCTGCCGCTATCACAACTGGACCTACCGCAACGACGGCGATCTCGCCGGCGTGCCCGACGAGCGCAACTTCTTCGGCATCGACAAGAAATGCTACGGCCTGACGCCGGTCGCCTGCGACGTCTGGGAAGGCTGGATCTTCATCAATTTCCAGCGCGAGCCGGAGGTCAGCCTCGCCGAATTCCTCGGCAGCTTCGGCGGCAGTTATCTCAACATCCCGTACCAGAATGCCGATTCCTCGGTGCTCTATGTCTCGCGCCTCAAGGCCAATTGGAAGGTCATCGCCGACGCCTTCGCCGAAACCTACCATATCCCGGCGATCCATCCCGAAACCATCGGATCGACCTTCGCCAGCAACGAGAATCCCTATGCGCGGCCGATCAGTACGCAGGTCTGGGGGCCGCACCGCTCGCTTTCGACCTATGGCAATCCCGATTATGCGCCGCCCGAGCGGGCGAAGGTGGAGCGGCTCGCCTACAGCAATATCGCGACCGGCAACGTCGTCTCGGCGGCCGGCCTCGACGATATGGACACGTTCCTGAAGCATCCGGTGATCAACCCGACCAAGTCGCGGCACTGGGCGCTCGACATCACCTGGCTGTTCCCCAATTTCATGATGGACGTGTCGCCCGGCGGCTTCTGGACCCACCATTTCTGGCCGATCGATTTCCACACCACCCGCTGGGAAGCGCGCTTCCACGTGCCCAATTCGACCGACGTGTGGACCCGGTTGCAGCAGGAACATTATGTCGCCCGGCTCGGCGAGATCCTGCTGGAAGATGTCGGCAATACCGAACGGACGCAGCTTGGGCTGGAATCGGGCGCCAAGGACGTCATGCCCTTGCAGGATGGCGAGGTGATGATCCGCCATTCCCTGCATCACATCCAGAAATGGATCGACGCCGACACGGTGCGCGAGGCGCTGGCCTAATTGCCATCAGGGAGACGAACGACATGACCGACGACGCCCTGCGCGAGCGCAACGTGGCACTCGCGACCAGTCTCATGGAGCGGTTCGGCCGCGACATGGATGGCTGGTACGACAATCTCCACGACGACATCGTCATGGAATTCCCGTTCGGCGCCTCGGTGGGGATGCCGGCCCGCGTCGAGGGCAAGGATGCCTGCGCCGCCACCTTCGATGTCGTCTGCCAGGCGATCCAGGTCCAGTTTTCGAACATCAGGATCAGCCCGATGGCCGATCCCAACCGCGTCCTGGTTGAATATCACGGCTACAGCGCGCCGAACGGCAAGGTGTACGATCAGAACTATATATCGGTGCACGAATATCGCGACGGCAAGCTGATCCTGTTCCGCGAATATTTCGACACGGCGGTGGTGGACCGGACCTTCGGCGACCTCAGCTCGCTCGGCGGCTGACACCGTCGATGACGACCCTCGCGCGTGGAGGCACGGCGCCGATATGGTGACCAAGCAGGAGCTGATCGCCCGCGCCGAGGCGCTGGCCCCCGGCATCGCGGCGCGCGCGGCGGAGACCGACGCCAACCGCGCGATCGCGGACGAGACGGTGCGGGACTTCATCGACGCCGGCTTCTTCGCGACGCTCGCGCCGAAGGCTTATGGCGGCCTCGAACTCGGCTTCGACACCTTTGCCGAGGTTGTCCGGCGGATCAGCGCGGCCTCGCCCTCGGTCGGCTGGGTCGCCTCATTCCTCATGGGATCGGCGTGGCGCGCGCTGACCTTCCCGCGCGCGGCGCAGGAGGAGATGTATG
Source organism: uncultured Sphingomonadaceae bacterium (assembly GCA_964483275.1). GTDB lineage: Bacteria > Pseudomonadota > Alphaproteobacteria > Sphingomonadales > Sphingomonadaceae > JBBCJR01. The sequence goes on from CAZACH010000040.1 coordinate 8,540, forward strand.
GCGGCCGCAACCATGTCCTCATCGCCGGCGCCGCCGCCCCGATCCGGGAGGTGCGCAGGACCGAGGGCGGTTATGTCATCAGCGGCCGGACGGCGTGGAACTCGGCATCGTCGCACGCCGACTGGTTCACCCTCAACGGCCTGCTCGTCGAGGACGGCGCGGCGCCGCAGCTGTTGATTTTCGCACTGCCGCGCGCCGACGTCACCATCGTCGACACCTGGCACATCATGGGCATGCAGGGCACGGCGAGCAACGACGTGGTGGTCGAGGAGCTGTTCGTCCCCGCCCATCGCACCGCCGATTTCACGCTCGCGCTGGCCGGTCGTTCGGAGGGCCACGCGCTCCACGCCAACCCGATGTACCACCTGCCGTTCCTGCCCTTCGCGATGAACGAGGTGCTGCCGGTGATCGTCGGCACCCATCGCGGCGCGGTCGACGCGCTGGTCGAGCGCACCCGCGCGCGGCAGGGCACGATCAGCGGCGCGCGCGCCACGGACAAGGTCGCCGCGCAGATCCGCATGGCGCGCGGTCTGGCGCGGGCGCAGGCCGCCGAGGTGCTGCTGGAGGCCTTCGTCGCGCGCAACATGGCGGCGCGGGAGGAAGCCGGCGCGATCATCGACCGCAGCGAGATGAAGATGACCGCCGCGCTGATCACCGAACTCTGCCTCGACAGCGTCAACGACATGGCGCGCGGCGTCGGCGGCGACTCCTTCCGCGCGGAGGCGGCGTTCCAGCGCTATTTCCGCGACCTCAACGTCGTCGCGCGCCACGCCTTCCTCGATCTCGACACCGCCGGCGAAACCTATGGCAAGCTGATCCTGGGACTGCCGATCAACGATCCGCTGATCTGATGGCGGTTCAGGTGGGGCGGGAGACGAACAGCGCACCCACCAGGGCACGGATCGTCCGCGCAATGACCTCGTCCGACGCCCCCTCGAACTTCATATGGCCGATCATATGAGCGAGGCCGACGACGACCTGCGCCGCCTCCGGCGGATCGACGGCCATGTCCGTCGCGGGCCGCTCCTCAAGCATCGCGGCGATCACCCGCCGCGCCTCGGCAAGGAAGTCGAGATAGGCGGCCCAGGTCTCGCTGCGGATCGCGGTGCTCCAGTCGAGCCAGACGCGCGCGGTATCGCGTTCCTGCTCGATGAGGTCCGCGAAGGTGAGCAGCATCCATTCCAGCGCCAGGCGCGGATCGGAATGCTCGGCCGCGCCGGTCCGCACGATGCCGTCGACCAGCTTGGCGCGCACATCCTCCAGCACCAGCGCCGTCAGCTCGGCATGGGTGCGATAATAGAAGAACACCGTCTGCACCGAAACGCCCGCCGCTTCGGCCACCACCGAATGATTGGTGTGGCCGATGCCATGTTCGGCGAGCACCAGCAGGGCCGCCGCGCGGATCGACGCGGCCCGCTTTTCCGGGGAGAGGCGCGCCGCGCGCGGCCGGGGGCTGCGCGGTTTCGGCGAGGCTGGCGCGGGTCTGTCGGGCGATGGCCGCAAGGTCCGTTCCCAAAGCGTTGCAGGGAGAGTGGATGTGACAGTTCGCCATGCGGATGACAACCGCCCCGAGGTGCTATTGTAACTGTTTACAATAACGCCTCGCTGAGGCATGCTCCGTCGGCAATCAGAGATGCAAGCGACCGGGTGAGTCGTCCGGCCGCCGCCGCAAAGACAATGAAATGGGAGAGTATTGATGACCACGCTCGCATTGGACGTGTCGGAAGATGTCGATCTGCCCGCGGAGTTCGCGAAGGCGATCGTAGACCCCGCCGCCTTCGTCGATTCCGCCAGGATCGACGAGATGTTCACCTGGATCCGGGCGAACAATCCGCTCGGCCGCGCTGTCGTCGAGGGTTTCGATCCCTTCTGGGTGGTCAGCAAGCATGCCGACGTGCTCGAGGTCACCCGCCGCAACGACATTTATGATTCGACGACGCGGCCCTTCATCCTGGGTGAGAAGGCGGCGATCGCACGCATGCGCGAGATCAACGATGGCGACGCATTCCCCTTCAAGAGCCTGACCGGCAGCGACGAGCCGGAGCATGCCGTGATGCGCAAGCTGTTCACGCCGCTGTTCCAGACCCAGGGCATGCGGGCGATGGAGCCGCGCGTGAAGGCGATCGCCAGCGCCCACCTCGACCGGATGGAGGAACTGGGCGGCCGCTGCGATTTCGTGACCGACATCGCGCTCGATTATCCGCTGCGCGTGGTCATGGATTTCCTGGGCGTGCCGCCGGAGGACGAGCCGATGATGGCGGCCGTCACCGATGCGCTGTTCAGCGGGGACGACGACGAGATCAACGCGGCGGGCAGCGACCTGACGCCGGCGGAGCAGTCCGAACAGATGCGCGCCGCCTTCCAGCCCGCCGAGGATTATTTCGCGGCGCTGACGCGCGACCGCATCGCCAACCCGCGCGAGGATGTCGCGACCCTGATCGCCAACGGCCGCGTCAATGGCGAGCCGCTCAGCCCCAAGCGCGCGCTCGGCCATTATCTGAGCTTCGCCACCGCCGGCCACCACACCACCGCATCCTCGCTGGCCGGCGCGATCGAGATTCTCTGCCGGCATCCCGAGCATTTTGAAACATTGCGTGCCGACCCGTCGATCATCCCGACCTTCGTGGAGGAAACCCTGCGCTGGATGACGCCGGCCAAGCATTTCATGCGCTGCGCCAACACCGATACCGAACTGCGCGGCCGGCAGATCCGCAAGGGCGACTGGATGTATGTGAGCTATGCCTCGGCCAATCGCGACGAGGAGGCGTTCGAGGCGCCGTTCGAGTTCCGTCCGAACCGCAAGCCGATCACCCATGTGACCTTCGGTTTCGGGGTGCACCAATGCCTCGGCAACATGCTGGCGCGCCGTGAAATGCGCTTCTTCATCGAGGAATTGGTGCAGCGCGTCGACACGCTGGAACTCGATGGCGAGCCGGTGCTGACCAAGTCGCGCTGGGTCCAGGGCCTGAAGACCTGCCCGATCAAATATACGATGCGTTGAGTGGGTGGTTGATCGACAGGATCGGGAAGTCCAACCAGCGGGTTGGACTTCCCTTTTTCGGAGACGGTCAGGTTCGGACTAGGGTTTTTCCGGTTTGGACGGCGCCAGCCCGCTCCCCCACCCGGCCACCCATAGAATACTGCCGTTGGGTGGCCGGGTGGGGGAGCGGGCTGGCGTCGCTTCTGCTTGAAGCGGACGAATTCTAGCGCTTCAGTTCCTCGTAACGCTCCAGCGGCGCGAAATTGACGTCGCCGATCGCGACATAGATCGGCTCGAAGAATTTAGTCTGGTCGATATGCTCCGAAAATTCATATTCGGGGCGGAATTGGAAGGTCTCCTTGATCCGTTCCATGAACGCGACGGCGTCATCCGCTTCGAAATAATACATGGACAGATATTCGAACTGATTGTCCATCTCGAACGGAAACATGTGCGGCACGTCCACGGCCTTGAACCGACCGAGCGG
>CAZACH010000041.1:0-8409 GCA_964483275.1 uncultured Sphingomonadaceae bacterium
CGGTGCGGATCGGGATGTTCTGCAGGTTGGGATCGGTGGACGACAGCCGCCCGGTCTGCGCCACCGCCATCGAGAAGCTGGTGTGGACGCGTGCCGTGGCCGGGTTGATCTGTTGCTGAAGCGCGTCGGTATAGGTCGACTTGAGCTTGGAAAGCTGCCGCCATTCAAGCACCTTGCCGGGGATTTCCGCGCCCGTCGCGGCCAGCCGCTCCAACTCGTTGACGTCGGTGGACCAGACGCCGGACTTGCCCTTGCGCCCGCCTTTCAGGCCGAGCCGATCGAACAATATCTCGCCCAATTGCTTGGGGCTGCCGATGGTGAAGGGGCCGCCGGCAAGCGCATGAATCTCCCCCTCCAGCCGGGAAATCTCGGCGGAATAGGCGGCGGACAGGCGCGACAGCTCCTCGCGGTCGACCTTGACGCCGTTCATCTCCATGTCGGCGATCACCGGCACCAGCGGCCGGTCGACCATCTCATAGACCGCCGTGACATGCTCCTGCGCCAATCGCGGCTTGAGCTTGCGCCACAGGCGCAGGGTGACGTCGGCATCCTCGGCGGCATAATGGGTGGCGCGCTCCAGCGGCACCTTGTCGAAGCTGATCTGGCTCTTGCCGGTGCCGCAGACATCCTTGAAGGCGATGGCGATGTGGCCGAGGTGGCGTTGGCACAGATCGTCCATGCCATGGCCGTGATTGCCGGCATCGAGCGCATAGCTGAGCAGCATGGTGTCGTCCCACGGCGCCACCTCCACCCCGTTCCGCCGCAGCATGATGATGTCATATTTGAGATTCTGGCCGATCTTGAGCGTCGCCGGATCGGCGAGCAGCGGCCGCAGCCGGTCGAGCACCAGCGCCTTGTCGAGCTGCGCCGGGGCTTCGGCGAGCAGGCCGTCGCCGCTGTGGCCGAGCGGGATATAGCAGGCCTTGCCCGGCGCCGTCGCGATGCTGATGCCGACGAGATTGGCGCGCATGCAGTCGAGATGGTCGGTCTCGGTATCAATGGCGAAGGCGCCGGCCTCGAAGGCGGCGGCGATCCAGCGGTCGAGCGCCTCCTCGGTAACCACCGCTTCATAGTCCTGATGGACGAAGGGCACGGCCGCTTCCGTCTCGTCGACGGGCGGCGGGGGCGGCGGCAGGTCGCCGCCGAGCTTGACGAGCAGCGAGCGGAAGCCCTGATCCTCAAGGAATTCGCGCAGCGGCCCCTCCGGCCGGTTCTTGAGCGCCAGATCGTCAAGCGGCTCCGGCAGCGGCATGTCGCAATGCAGCCGCACCAGCTCGCGCGACAGGCGGGCATTGTCGGCATGGTCGATCAGCGACTGGCGCAGCTTGGGCCTGGTGATCGATTCGGCATTGGCCAGCACGGCTTCGACGTCGCCATATTGCTGGATAAGCTGGGCCGCCGTCTTGGGGCCGACGCCGGGGACGCCCGGCACATTGTCGACCGCATCGCCCATCAGCGCCAGCAGCTCGCCAAGCTGCTCGGGCGGCACGCCGAACTTCTCGACCACTTCCTCGCGGCCGATGCGGCGGTTGTTCATGGTGTCGAGCAGGTCGAGGCCGGGTTCGACCAGTTGCATCAAATCCTTGTCGGAACTGACGACCGTGACCTGCCAGCCCTCCTTCAACGCGGCCTTGGCGTAGGAGGCGATGATGTCATCCGCCTCGAAGCCCTCCTGCTCGATGCAGGGCACGGAAAAGGCGCGCACGGCGTGGCGGATCATCGGGAATTGCGGCACCAGATCCTCGGGCGGCGGCGGCCGGTGCGCCTTGTACTGGTCGTACAGCGCGTTGCGGAAGCTGGTGCTGGAATGGTCGAGGATCACCGCCATGTGGGTGGGGCCGTCGGCTTTGTTCAGCTCGTCGACCAGCTTCCACATCATCGTCGTGAAGCCATAGATCGCGCCCGCCGGCTCGCCCTTGCGGTTGGTGAGCGGCGGCAGCCGATGATAGGCGCGGAAGATATAGCTCGACCCGTCGACGAGATAGAGATGTTTGGTGGACATGGCGCTGCTTACCAACAGGTGAGGGGGGTGTCAGCCGTTCTGATCGGCATTGGCCGCCGGCAGCGCCCTGCCCGCGACCCGCGTTTCACGCCACAGCATATAAAGGCCGCTGCCGGCGATCACCAGACCGCCCGCCAGCGTGCGGATCGTCGGCGTTTCCGCAAACAGCAGCCACGCCAGCAGGCCGACGAACGGCAGTTGCAGATAATCGAACGGCACCACGGCGCTGACCGGCGCGGCGCGCAGCGACAGATTGGCGAAAATCTGCGCCATGCCGCCGGCGATGCCCAGCGCGATCAGGTTGATCCACAGGCCGGCGGGTGGGTCGGTCCACACGAACGGCAGCGCCACCGCGCAGATCGGCACGGTGAACAGGGCGAAATAAAAGGCGATCGCAATGCCGTTCTCGGTGCGCCCCATCTGGCGGACGGTGATCATCACCAGCGCCGCGACGAAGGAGCCGCCAAGCGCATAGAGCGCCGCCCACTGGAATGTCGCCCCGCTGGGCGCGGCGACGACGATCACCCCCGCGCAACCCGCGACCAGGGCCATGATCCGGTGACGGCCGATCGTCTCGCCGAGCAGCAGGACCGACAGGATGGTGGCGAACAGCGGCATCGAAAAGCCGATCGCCGTCGCGTCGTTAAGCGGCAGGGCGGCCAGCCCCATGAAGATCAGCATCATCGACACCGCGCCAATGCCGGTGCGCGTCACGTGCAGGTGGATCTTGCGGGTCTTCAGCATCGAGGGGCGCCGCATGATGACCACCATGGCGGTGATCGTGAACAGCGCGAACAGGTTGCGGAAGAACATGATTTCCATGGTGGGCATGCCGGCCAGCGCGGCCGTCTTGATCTGCGTCACCATGATCGCGAAGCACAGCGTCGACCCCAGGCGATAGGCGATCCCTGCCCGGATGTTGCTGGGCGCGTGCCCCCCGGCGGCGGGGGGAAGGGGTGGGGCGTCGCCCGCCGCGCGGTCAGCAGCGCCGGGGCGCTGGTCAGCCATCCGGATAGATGACCGTGTCGACGGCCTCCGCCGCCTGGTTCGGATAGTCGAGCGTGTAGTGCAGGCCCCGGCTTTCCTTGCGGGCGAGCGCGGAACGGACGATCAGCCCGGCGATCTCGATCAGGTTGCGCAGCTCGATGAGGTCGGGCGTCACGCGGAAATTGCCGTAATAGTCGGCGACCTCCTGACGCAGCAGCTCGACGCGGTGGAGGGCGCGCTCCAGCCGCTTGTCGGTGCGGACGATGCCGACATAATCCCACATGAAACGCCGGATCTCGCGCCAGTTGTGGTGGATGATGACCTGCTCGTCGGAATGGGTGACGCGGCTTTCGTCCCACGGCCGCGTCGCCGGCGGCACGCCGAAGCCGTCCCAGTTGGCGAGGATGTCGGTGGCGGCGCTCTGCCCGAACACCAGGCATTCGAGCAGCGAGTTGGACGCCATGCGATTGGCGCCGTGCAGGCCCGACTGGGTGCATTCGCCGGCGGCATAGAGGCCGTGCAGCGCCGTGCGGCCGTCGAGGTCCACCGGCACGCCGCCGCAGCTATAGTGCGCGGCCGGCACCACCGGGATCGGCTGGCGCGTGATGTCGATGCCGAGTTCGAGCAGGCGGCGGCGGATGGTCGGGAAATGATGCTCGATGAACTCGGCGCTCTTGTGGCTGATGTCGAGGTGGACGAAATCGAGGCCCAGCCGCTTGATCTCATGGTCGATGGCGCGGGCGACGATATCGCGCGGCGCCAGCTCGGCGCGCGGATCGAAGGCCGGCATGAAGCGCGTGCCGTCGGGCAGCTTGAGCACGGCGCCCTCGCCGCGCATCGCCTCGGTGATCAGGAAATTCTTGACGTCATGGTGATAGAGGCAGGTCGGGTGGAACTGGTTGAATTCCATGTTGGCGATCGGCGAGCCTGCCCGCCACGCCATGGCGATGCCGTCGCCTGTGCTGCCGCGCGGATTGGTCGAATAGAGATAGGCGCGGCTCGCCCCGCCGGTCGCCAGCACGGTGGCGCGCGCGGTGTAGCGCTCCACCCGCTGCCGCGCGCGGCTATAGGCATAGACGCCGAAGACCTGGTCCGGCGGCTCGTCGGACAGGGCGTGGCGGCCGGTGATCAGGTCGATCGCCATCACGTCGGGGACCAGCGTGATATTGGGATGGGCGAACGCCGCATGCTCCAGCGCTTCCTGGACGGCATGGCCGGTCGCGTCGTCGACATGGACGATGCGGCGCCGGCTGTGGCCGCCCTCCTGCGTCAGGTGCCAGCGCAGCGCGCCGCTTTCGTCGGGATTGAACGGCACCCCCAGTTCCGCCAGCCGCTCGATCGCCGCCGGCGCATTGCCGACGACGAACTCGACGGTCTGGCGGTTGTTGAGCCCCGCGCCCGCGACGATCGTGTCCTCGACATGGCTTTCGAAGGTGTCGCCCGGCTCCATCACCGCCGCGATGCCGCCCTGCGCCCAGTTCGTCGAACCGCCCGACAGCGCGCCCTTGGCGATCACGGTGACGCGCCGGCTGGCCGCAAGGTTGATCGCGGCGGTCAGGCCGGCGGCGCCCGACCCCAGGACAAGCACGTCGGTTTGATGCAGGACGCTCATGCGATTTCCTCAGGCTGCCGGCGCGCGGGTCAGCGACAGGAACACATCCTCCAGGTCCGGCTCCTGCGAGGACACGTCGATGATGCCGAAGCCGGCGCCGGTCAGCACCGCCAGCACCTCGCCGGCATTGGCGCGGCGCCGGTCATAGGCGATGGCGAACGTGCGCGGCCCGGTGACGGCGATGCGGTCGCAGCAGGCATTGGCCGGCGGCGTTTCGATGTCGCGGTCGACGGTGACGATGATCTGCTTCTCCTGCGCGCGGCCGATCAGCTCCCGCGTCGGCTCGTTGGCGATCACCTGGCCATGGTTGATGATGGCGATGCGGTCGCACAGCTGCTCCGCCTCCTCCAGATAATGGGTGGTCAGCACCACCGTGACGCCGCCCCGGTTGAGCAGGCGGACATAATCCCAGAGCTGCTGGCGCAGTTCCACATCGACGCCCGCGGTCGGCTCGTCGAGCACCAGCACCGGCGGCGCATGGACCATCGCCTTGGCGACCAGCAGGCGCCGCTTCATGCCGCCCGACAGGCTGCGCGCATAGGCATCGGCCTTGTCGTCGAGGTGGACGGCGCGCAGCAATTCCATGGTCCGCCGCCGCGCCTTGGGCACGGCATAGAGGCCGGCCTGAATCTCCAGCACCTCGGCGGGGGTGAAGAAGGGGTCGAAGACCAGCTCCTGCGGCACGATGCCGATCGACGCCTTGGCGTTGCGCGGATGCGCGTCGATATCGAAGCCCCAGATGCGCGCGCTGCCGCCGGTCTTCATGACGAGGCCGGCGAGGATGTTGATCAGCGTCGACTTGCCCGCGCCATTGGGGCCGAGCAGGCCGAAGATCGAACCGCGTGGCACCGTGAAGCTGACGCCGTCGAGCGCCCGCTTGCCGTTCGAATAGACCTTCTGGAGATTGTCGATGACGATAGCGTCGTCTTCGGGGCGATCATTGCGCATTCCTGAGCGCTTAGCGCCTGCCCGCCGCAAGGCAAAGCGCGATGTGCCGCCTTTAACCAAGTCCGCTCACCAGTCGTTTACGGTTGAGGCGCATCCTTCCCTCATGACACGCGCGCTCAACAGCTTTCTGGTCGCCATGATCGCCGTCGCCGTCGCGATGCTCTCGCATCCCGCCGCCGCATCGATCGTCATCGGCTGAAAAGCGTTGAGGCGCGTTGGGCGGCTCACGCGGAATTGCGCCTGTCGTCACGTCTTGCTATTGGCCCGGCCATGCTGCTCGTGCCTGAAACCATGATCGTCGATTCGCCGCGCGTCGCCTGCGACGGCGCCACCGATATTCCGGGCGGCGCGGCGCTCGGCCATCCGCGCGTCTGGCTCCAGATCGACGAGACCGGCTTTATCGATTGCGGCTATTGCGACCGCCGCTTCATTCTGCGCGGCGGGCCGGCGGACGATTCCCACGGCGAAACGGGTGTCAAAGCCGCCTGAAGCGCTTATATCGGCTGAATGACCGATCCATCGACCTTCTTCTATCGCAATACCGACCTTGATCCCCACCGCCTGCGGGCGCTGGTCGGCGAATCGCTGGCCGGCTGCGACGATGGCGAGCTTTACCTGCAATATGCGACCAGCGAGAGCTTCGGCTTCGACGACGGCCGGCTGAAAACCGCCTCCTATGATTCGGCGCAGGGTTTCGGCCTGCGCGGCGTCGCCGGCGAGACGACCGGCTTCGCCCATGCCAACGACCTGTCGGAAGCCGCGATCCGCCGCGCCGCCGAGACGGTGCGGCTGGTGGCGGAAGGGCATGGCGGCCAGATCGCGCTGGCGCCGCCGCGCACCAATGCGCGCCTCTATACCGACGACAACCCGCTCGACCTCGTGCCCTTCGCCCGCAAGGTGGCGCTGTGCCAGGAGATCGACGCCGCCGCCCGCGCCCGCGACCCGCGCGTCGCGCAGGTCTCGGTTGGCCTGTCCGGCTCATGGGGCGTCGTCGAGATCGTCCGCCCCGACGGCTTCGTGGCGCGCGACGTGCGCCCGCTGGTGCGGCTCAACGTCTCCATCGTCGCCGAGCAGGGCGGACGGCGCGAAAGCGGCTTCCACGGCCTTGGCGGCCGCTGGCTCTATGACCGGCTGTTCGAGCCGGAAACCTGGAACCAGGCGATCGACATCGCGCTGGCGCAGGCGCTGGTCAACCTCGAAGCCGTCGCCGCTCCCGCCGGCGAAATGACCGTGGTGCTCGGCCCCGGCTGGCCCGGCGTGCTGCTGCACGAGGCGATCGGCCACGGGCTTGAGGGCGACTTCAACCGCAAAGGCACCTCCGCCTTTTCCGGCCGCATCGGCGAGCGGGTGGCCGCCCCCGGCGTCACCGTGGTCGATGACGGCTCCATCGCCGGCCGGCGCGGATCGCTGACCATCGACGACGAGGGCACGCCGACGCGGCGGACGGTCCTGATCGAGGACGGTATTCTCAAGGGCTATTTGCAGGACCGGCTCAACGCCCGCCTGATGGGCGTCGAGGCGACCGGCAACGGCCGCCGCGAAAGCTTCGCCCATGCCCCGATGCCGCGCATGACCAACACCTTCATGGAAGGCGGCAACGACGATCCCGGCGAAATCCTGTCGCGCGCCAAGAACGGCATTTTCGCCAAAAGCTTCGGCGGCGGGCAGGTCGACATCACCTCCGGCAAGTTCGTGTTTTCCTGCACCGAGGCCTACCGCATCGAGAATGGCAGGCTCGGCGCGCCGATCAAGGGCGCGACGCTGATCGGCGACGGCCCCTCGGTGCTCACCCGCGTCAAGGCGATCGGCAACGACATGGCGCTCGACGAGGGCGTCGGCATCTGCGGCAAGGCCGGGCAGTCGGTGCCGGCGGGCGTCGGCCAGCCGACCCTGCTGATCGAGGGGCTGACGGTCGGTGGCACCGCGGCCTGAGCCGGTGATGAGCGATCGCGACGCCCCCACCGATCGCGAACAGGCAAATCCGCAGGCGGTGACTCAGCCGGTGCGCATCGCGCTTGCGCTGGGTGGCGGCGCGGCGCTCGGCTGGTCCCACATCGGCGTGCTGCGCACCTTGCACGACAATGGCATCGAGCTTGGCGCCGTCACCGGCACCTCGATCGGCGCGCTGGCGGCGGTCTGCGCCGCCTGCGACCGGCTGGACGTGCTGGAGCAGATCGCGCGCTCGGCCAAGTTCAGCACGGTGCTGCGCTATCTCGACCCCAATATGCGGCGCGGCGCGGTGCTTGGCGGGCGCACCATCGCGCGGCAGCTCGACCGCCATCTCGGCCATGCCAGCTTCGAGCAATTGCCCATCCCCTGCGCCGTGGTCGCGGCGGACCTTGCGAGCGGCAATGCCGTGGTCCTGCGCGAAGGGCCGGTAACGAGCGCGGTGCGCGCCTCGATGGGCCTGCCCGGCATCTTCCAGCCGATCCTCCACGAAGGGCGCGTGCTGGTCGATGGCGGGCTGGTCATGCCGGTCCCGGTCGAGGCGGCGCGCATGATCGCCCCCGACCTGCCGGTCGTCGCGATCAACCTTCAGAACGACTATGTCCGCCGCGCCGGCGCGGTCGGCCTGCGCCTCAGCCCGGTGCCGCGCATGTCGACCATGGCGGTGGTGCGCTCGGCGACCGGCCTGATGCTGTCGCGCCTCGCCCGCCAGTCGCTGGAGCTGTCCCCGCCCGACCTCGAACTGGCGCTGGAGGTCGGCCATATCGACGTGCGCAGCTTCACCCGCGCCTCCGAGCTGATCGAGATCGGCGCGCAGGCGACGCTGGACGCGCTGCCTTCGATCCGGGCGCTGGCACTGCCTAAAAACTAGGCAGATGTTCCGCGCTGCACAAAAGTCGTGCGGCGCGACTTG
>CAZACH010000041.1:8509-11776 GCA_964483275.1 uncultured Sphingomonadaceae bacterium
CCCCATGTTCCGGCCCTCTTTTCCCAACTGGCACGACCCTTGAATAGCGTCCTCCGGCAAGAACAGGAGGCGGAATGAAACTGATCATTGCGATCATCAAGCCGTTCAAGCTCGACGAGGTGCGCGAAGCCCTGTCGGGTCTTGGCGTGGCGGGGATGACGGTCACCGAGGTCAAGGGCTTCGGACGCCAGAAGGGGCAGACCGAGATTTATCGGGGTGCCGAATACAGCACCAACATGGTCCCCAAGATCAAGATCGAGGTCGTCACCGCCTCCGATCTGGCCGGCCGTGTCGTCGAAGCCATCCAGCAATCCGCGAACACCGGCGCCATCGGCGACGGCAAGATCTTCGTGCTCGACGTCGGCCAGGCGGTGCGCATCCGCACTGGCGAGACGAACGAGACCGCCCTGTGATCATGGAAGGGGGACAGATGAAACCGACAACCAAGTTCGGCCTCGGCGCCGGCCTGCTGGGCCTCTCCGCCCTCGCGGCGCTGCCCGCCCAGGCGCAGGAAGCAGCCGCGGCGGCAGCGGCGCCCACGCTCGACACCGGCGACACCGCCTGGATGCTCGTGTCCACCGTGCTGGTGCTGGCGATGATCCTGCCGGGCCTCGCGCTTTTCTATGGCGGCCTCGTCCGCTCCAAGAACATGCTTTCGGTGCTGACCCATGTGCTCGGTATGGCCTGCGTCGCCATGCTGGTCTGGGTGTGCTGGGGCTATTCGATCGCCTTCACCGACGGCAACGCCTTCTTCGGCGGCCTCGACAAGCTGTTCCTCGCCGGGGTCGGCGCCGACAGCCTGTCGGGCACCATCCCCGAATATGTCTTCATCAGCTTCCAGATGACCTTCGCCGCCATCACCGGCGCGCTGATCGTCGGGTCGCTGGCGGAGCGCGTCAAGTTCGCCAGCCTGATGATCTTCGCGCTGGTGTGGCTGACCATCGTCTATTTCCCGATGGCTCACATGGTGTGGTCGGAAGGCGGCTTCTTCTTCGAACGCGGCGCGCTCGATTTCGCCGGCGGCACGGTGGTCCACATCAATGCCGGCGTCTCCGGCCTGGTCGGCTGCCTCATCCTCGGCAAGCGCATCGGCTACCTCAAGGAAGCCCTGCCGCCGCACTCGCTGACCATGACGCTGATCGGGACCGGCCTGCTGTGGGTGGGCTGGTTCGGCTTCAACGCCGGCTCGGCGCTGGGCGCCAACGGCAGCGCTGGCCTTGCGATGATCAACACCTTCACCGCGACGGCGGCGGGCGCCATCGCCTGGCTGGTCGCCGAGAGGCTCTCCGGCCACAAGTCGACGCTGCTCGGTGGCTGCTCGGGCGTCATTGCCGGCCTCGTCGCCATCACGCCCGCCGCCGGCAATGCCGGGCCGATGGGTGCCATCGTGCTCGGCGCCGTCGCCTCGGTGATCTGCTACTGGTTCGTCGCCTCGCTGAAGCCCAGGCTCGGCTTCGACGACACCGCCGACGTCTTCGGCATCCACGGCGTCGCGGGCATCGTCGGCTCGATCGGCGTCGCCTTCACCTACGCCCCCGGCTTCGGCGGCCCCGGCGACGCGGATTACGCCATCGGCAGCCAGCTCGGCATCCAGCTCTTCGCCACCGCGGTGGCCGTGCTGTGGGCGGCGGTCGGCTCCGCCATCGCCTTCTCCATCGCCAAGGCAATCAACGGCTTGCGCATCTCCGAGGAGGGCGAGCGCGAAGGCCTCGACCTCGCCGAGCATGGGGAGCGTGCCTACAACCACTGACGGGATTGGCCGGGCCGGGCGGTTGAGAACCCGGCCCCCTCCACAGGTTCCTCCTGCGGAATCAACTGGCCGGCGGGACAACTCGCCGGCTTCTTTTTGTTGGTTGAGGCGGCACCGGCCCGCGCCCCCACCCGGCCACCCATCCAGTGTACGCTCGTGGGTAGCCGGGTGGGGGCGCGGGCCGGTGCCGCCTGAAACCGCGCTCCGTTCGTCCTGAGCCTGTCGAAGGACGACAGCGCAGGCCCCCGAGCAGATCTCACAATTGGTGCTGTCGTCCTTCGACAGGCTCAGGACGAACGGCGGTGGGGAGGGTGCCGATTACCGCTCGATGGTTCAGCGCTTCATGAAGGGCAGCACCGGCGACAGGTCATAGCCCGCCGAGGCCGCCTTGCCGGCCAATGCGTCCGGATCGTCGCCCATGGCGTTGCGGGCGAGCGCCCAGACCAGCGTCGAGCGCGTGCCCGACCGGCAGAAGGCCAGCACCGCGCCGTCGCCCGCCGCCTCCAGCGCCGCGCGCATGGCGTCGACCTGGTTGGTCGAAAAGCCGCTATGGGTGATCGGGATGGCGCGATAGTCCAGCCCCGCCGCGCGCGCCGCCGCCTCGACCGCGCTGCCCGCCGGCTGGCCGGGGGATTCGTCGTCGGGACGGTTGTTGATGACCATCGTCACCCCGGCCTCGGCCGCCTGCGCGATATCGCCGGGTTCGACCTGCCCCGCCACCAGAGTGCGTTCGTCCAGCCGCCTGAACATTGCCCATTCCTCCGTTTGATGTTTGCCGCCTCATAGGCGGTGCCTTTGGCAAAGGCGAAAAAAAAGAGGCGGCCCGGCAAGGACCGCCCCATTCAGTCACGCGGAGGGGGGCGCGTGGGTGAAAATCAGCAGCGGCTGTCGGAGCGGTCGATGGCCCGGCCGGCGAGCGCGCCGACACCGGCGCCGAGCACGGCGCCGACGGTGCGGTCGCCCCGTCCGGCCACCTCGTTGCCGAGCAGGCCGCCGGCCAGACCGCCGATCAGCAGGCCGGTCGTGCCGCTGTCGCGCTTGCAATAATAGCCGCCGCGATAGTTGCGGTTGTTCCGGGCGCTGCGATTGTCGCGATAATAGCGATTGTCGCCCCGGTAATATTGCGCGTTGCGGTAATTATTGTGCTTGTAGCCACGCTCATAGCGGTGATGGCTCTTGGCGAAAGCCGCCGTCGGCACCACGGTGGTCAGCGAGATGGCGGCGATCGCGGCGGCGGCGATGGTCTTACGCAACATAATCTGTCTCCCCGTCCCGGCTGGCTGCCGAACCATATCGGCGCCTTGCTTCGAGGACTGGGATGAATCTGCACCGATTCGCGTGAGCCGTGGCTGAACGGCACGGTTAATCGCCGTTCATTCGGCGAAGGCGCGCATCGCCTCCAGAAACTGCGCGCCATAGGCGTCGAGCTTGGCGCGGCCGACGCCCGCAACCTCCGCCATTTCGGCCAGCGTCGCGGGCTTAACCGTCGCCATCTCCCGCAAGGTCGAATCATGGAA
>CAZACH010000042.1:0-11740 GCA_964483275.1 uncultured Sphingomonadaceae bacterium
GGCGCCGCTGCTGCCGCTGCTGGTGGCGATGCTGGCGCTGGCGATGATCGTCCGCCGCACGGTCGGCGCGCGGCAATGGATACTCGGCCCGGCGCTGCTGTTCTGCGCCCATTCGACGCTGGGCATGATGTCGCCGCTCAGGATCGACCATCATGGCTGGCAGATCGCGCTGACGCTGGTGATGGCGATGGGGCTGCTGATGCGGCGGCCGGGGCCGGGCGGCGCGGTCGCGGGGACGGCGCTCGGCCTCTCGCTGGCGATCGGGGTGGAGACGCTGCCCTATCTCGCGGTCGGCGGCATCGTCGCCGCCGCCGGATGGATATTGAATGCCCGTCAGGCGCCGCGTTTCGCGGCATTCGCGCTGGCGGCGATGATCTCCACCTCGCTCGCCTTCCTGCTGTTCATCCCGCCGGCCGGGCGGGTGACGGCGTGGTGCGACGCGCTGTCGCCGGTCTATTTGCAGGCCGTGCTGGTCGGCGGCGTCGGCGCGCTGCTGCTGACCTTGCGGCCGATCGAGCGGCGCTGGCTGCGGCTGGCCCTCGCGCTGGCGCTCGGCGCGCTGGTCGTCGGGCTGGTGCTCGCCACCCATCCCAGCTGCATCCTCGATCCCTATAGCGCGGTCGATCCCGAGGCGCGGCGCATCTGGCTGGAGAATGTCCGCGAGGCACGGCCGATCTATGAGCATTCGGCGGCGGTGCAGGTCGGTATTCTGGGCCTGCCGCTGGCCGGCCTGATCGGCGCGTTCATCATGATGTGGCGCCGGCGCGCGGACGGCGACGTCGTCTGGCGCTGGTCGGTGATGGCGGCCTTCGCGCTGTTCGCGACGCTGCTGACCCTGTCGCAGACGCGCGCCGGCACCATGGCGCAGGCGCTGGCGGTGCCCGGCGCCGCCGCCCTGCTGTGGCTGGCGATCCGCTGGTGCCGCGAACGCGCCAGTCCGCTGGTGCGCGTCGCCGGCATCGTCGGCGCCTTCCTGATCGTGTCCGGCATCGGCCCGCAGTTCGTCGCCTCGAAGATCCCGCAGGCGAAAAGCCCGCCGGCGACCGTGCAGGCGCGCCGCATCGACGCGCGCTGCAACTATCCGCCGGCGCTGCACGTCTTTGACCGTTATCCGGCGGCCACCGTCTGGACCTTCTCCGACCTTGGCCCGCGCTTCATCACCCAGACGCATCACAGCGTGCTGTCCGGCCCCTATCATCGCAACGGCGCGATGATCGTCGACGTCATGCAGGGCTGGAGCGGATCGCGCGACAATGCCCGCGCCCTCGTGCGCCGCCACGGCGTCCGCTATGTCGCGATCTGCGCGGGCGCTTCCGAATCGACCATCTATGCCGTGCGGAGCAAGAGTCGCGGCTTCTACAGCCAGCTTGCCGCCGGCAAGACGCCGGACTGGCTGGCTCCCCTGCCGCTTCCGGCGCGCTCGCCCTATCGGTTGTGGCGGGTGGTGGACAAATGACGGACCTGTCCGCTCTCAGGTGACAGCGGCACCGGCCGCCCCCCTTCTCAGATATCGACGGGGACGGCGATGCCCCGGCGAGCGCAGGCGGCGACCAGCGTGTTGCGCAGCAGGACGGCGATGGTCATCGGCCCGACGCCGCCCGGCACCGGCGTGATCGCGCCGACATGGGCCATCGCCTCGGAAAAATCGACATCGCCGATCAGCCGGGTCTTGCCCTCCTCCGCGCCCGGCACCCGGTTGATGCCGACGTCGATGACGGTGGCGCCCTCCTTCAGCCAGGCGCCCTTGATCATCTGCGGCCGGCCGACCGCCGCGACCACGATGTCCGCGCGGCGCACCACCTCCGACAGGTTGCGCGTCCGGGAATGCGCCATGGTGACGGTGCAATTCTCGGCCAGCAGCAATTGCGCCATCGGCTTGCCGACGATGTTGCTGCGCCCGACGACGACCGCGTCCAGCCCGTCGAGTTCCCCCAGCTCGTTCTTGAGCAGCATGAGGCAGCCGAGCGGCGTGCAGGGCACCAGCGCGGGCCGGCCCACCGCCAGCAGCCCGGCATTGACGACATGGAAACCGTCGACGTCCTTGGCGGGATCAATGGCGGCGATCACCGCCTGCTCGTCGATCTGCGGCGGCAGGGGCAGCTGCACGAGGATGCCGTCGATGGCCGCATCGTCATTGAGCTGCGCGACCAGCGCCAGCAGTTCGGCCTCGGTCGCGGTCGCGGGCAGGCGATGCTCGATGCTTTCCATGCCGGTGGCGCGCGTCGCCCGGCCCTTGGAGCGGACATAGACGCTGCTCGCCGGGTCCTCGCCGACCAGCACCACCGCCAGGCCGGGGCCGCGCCCCACCGCCTCGGTGAACAGCGCGACGCCGTCGCCGACGCGCGCGGTCAGCTCCGCCGCGAATGCCTTGCCGTCGATCACCCGCGCGCTCATCCGTCTGTCCTTTCGATGATGGTTCCAAGGCGTTCGGCGATGCTTGCCGGATCGCCGCGTAGCTGCAAACGCTTTATCCGCGCGGTGTGGCCGCTGGAAAGTGTGACGTCGCGCGGCGCCAGCCCGGCCGCCCGCGCGACCAGCCGCACCACCGCCTGATTGGCCGCGCCGTCCTCTGGGGCGACACGCACCTTTACCGCCAGATGCGCCCGCCCGTCGGCGGTGCGGATCACCCCGGTCAAGGCGTCGCGCCCACCGCGCGGCGTGACCCGGACCGACAGCATTACTCCGTCGGCACAGGCGGTCCAGCAGGACATTACATCAGCAGGTCGCTGGCGAGGCCGGGGATCAGATAGTCGCGCAGCGCGATCAGAATGAGGATGAGGATCAGCGGCGACAGGTCGATCCCGCCCACCGTCGGCACGAAGCGCCGGATCGGCCGCAGCAGCGGCTCGGTCAGGCGATCGAGGGTCATGGATATCGACCGGACGAAATCATTATAGGTGTTGATGACGTTGAACGCGATCAGCCACGACAGGATGGCCTGGATGATGATGATCCAGATCGCCACCGAAAGCAGCATCTGGATGACCCCGATGATCCCCACAACCGTGCCCATGCACCCTCCGAACAATTGCCGGGGTCCGACCTACCGGGTTGGCGGGAGGGCGGCAACCGCCTGACGCCGCATATCCGCGCAGGAAAAAGGACCCGGCCAGCGCGGCCGGGTCCTTCCGCCTCATGCCCAAGGCTCAATAGGTGCCGGCGAAGCTCCGGTTGAGGACGTGGGGGCCGTTCCCGTCGTCGCGCTCCTCGGCATCCTGCCAGGCGCGCTTCGCGTCGGCGGCGCTGCGGTTGAGCGTCACCTTGGTATCGACCGTGGACACCCATGCGCAGGGAATCCGGTGGTGATGCCCGCCGGCGTCCTTGTCGGTCCTGGTCAGCTTGATGTGGTCGCCCCGGACATGGTCGACGGTGCCGACATGCTCGCCGTCCGACCCGACGACATCCATATGCTCCCGCACCTGCTTGAGCGACTGGCGCTGCGATTGGCGCGTTTCCCGCCACTTGCCGAAATCATCCTCGAACGCCGACTGCCGTTCGCGGCGATACTCGTTATAATCCTGGTCGAAGGCCTCAAGCTCGCGATCGCGCCACGCGCGATAATCATGGGCCGGCCCTTCGATCGGACTCCCCGCCCAGCCGCGCGCCTCCTCGCGCTCCGCGCCATAGTTCCACGACGAGCGGGGGTGGTTCAACGTGCCGCCGGGAGAGCCGTAGGGCGTGTAGAGATGCGGCTGGTCGACGCCGCCATAATAGGGGCCGAAGTCGGCGCCGCCCGTCCCCGACCAGCCATAGCCTCCGCCATAGCCGGCCCCACGGGCAAAGCCGCCGCGGCCATAGCGCCGCTCGTCCTCGCGCTGTTGACGCTCGTCGCGCATGCGGCGGCGCTCCGCGTCCTCGTCGCCGAACCATGAGCGGACTTCGTCGGAGGCCCGGTCGAAGAAACCGCGATCCTCGTCCTCGCGCCCGTAAACGGCGCGGCCGCGATTGCGCTCGTCCTGACGGTGGCGATCGTAACGATCCTGGCTGCGTTCATAGTCGCGACGATATCCGCGATCATAATCACGTTCGCGCCCATAGCGGTCATAGGCCATCTGGCATCTCCTGCTGCACGGTTTCCGACGGGAAGGGGCTGCGGGAGGGGAGTTCCGCAACCCACCCCACGCCAGACAAAACGCCAGGCGCCAAGGCGGGTTCCGGCCCGGATGGCGTGCGCTCGCGAGCCGTTCGACATCCGGGCCGGATCGAAGCCGATCAGGCGGCGAGGGGGAAGCGCAGCAGCCGTTCGCGGGTCGGGATCAGGGCCTGGAGCGGGGTGCCGACCGCGCGCAGGATCGCCGGGTCGGCCGCGTCCATGCCGCCGGTGAGGCTGCCGAAGGCCGGCAGCACCATGCGGTTCGGCGCCGCCAGGAAGCAGCGCCGACTCACCCGCCGGCCGCGCACCGACAGCTTGAGGCGCGGATGCCAATGGCCCGATATCTCCGGCCGCGCCTCGGCCGGTTCGGCGGCATGGCGCAGCAGGATGCCGTCCACCTCCGCTTCGATGGCGAGGTCGCCGCCGCAGGTGTCGCCCAGCATGGGATCGTGATTGCCGGTGATCCAGGTCCAGCGCAGGCGGCCGGTGAGCGCCCGGAGCATGTCGCGCGCGCGGGCGGAAAGGCGTTCGCAGCCATGACGGTCGTGGAAACTGTCCCCCAGGCACCAGATCTCGACGGCGCTCGTCCGGTCGGCGACGGCGGTCAGCGCGGCCAGAGTCTCTATGCTGTCATAGGGCGGCAGCATCTGGCCGAGGCGCGCGAAGAAGCTCGCCTTTTCAAGGTGCAGGTCGGCGACCAGCAGCGCCCGGCGCGACGGCCAGAACAGCGCGCCTTCGCGCAGCGGAACCACCGCCTGCCCAGCGAACGAAAAGGGAACCATGCCCTCCCATAACTCGCCGGCCGGCCCACGAAAAGAGGGCGCGGCCCTGGTGAGAGGCCGCGCCACTTGCGTGGGCCACAGCGACTGCTATCGCAGCCCTATGACCGAAGCGAGCATGCCGGGCGCAAGCCGGCGCGGATGGGGCAGGCTGTGGGGCCAGGCGCGGCTGCTGCTGACGATCGTGGCGCTGCTCTGGGCGGGCAATTCGATCGTCGGCCGCGCCGCGCGCGACGTGGTGCCGCCGGTGATGCTGGCCTGGGCGCGCTGGGCGGGGGCGCTCGCCATCCTGCTGCCGTTCGCCTGGCCGCACCTGAAGGCCGACCGCGCCGTGCTGCTGCGCCACTGGAAGGCGGTGCTGCTGCTCGGGCTGGTCGGCATCGCGTCGTTCAACACCCTGCTCTATCTGTCGCTTCAGCACACCACGGCGACCAACAGCCTGCTGATCCAGTCGGGCACCCCGGCGCTGATCCTGCTGCTCGGCGCCCTGCTGTTCCGCGATCCCGTCGACCCGCGCGAGGCCTCCGCCGTCGCGCTCTCAATGGCCGGGGTGGTGGTGATCGTCGGGCGCGGCAGCCTGTCGGAGCTGGCGGCCTTCCGCGTCCAGGCCGGCGATGCGCTGATGCTGCTCGCGACCTTCATGTGGGCGCTCTATTCGGTGCTGCTGCGCTGGCGGCCGCGCGTGCATCCGCTGAGCTTCCTCGCGGCGACCTTCGCGGTCGGCGTCGTCGCGGTCTTCCCGCTGATGCTGTGGGAGCATGCCGGCGGGGCGCGGATCGTCTGGGGCTGGGGCGCGACCGGCGCGATGGCCTATGTCGCGATCTTCCCGTCGCTCATCGCCTACATGTTCTACAATCGCGGCGTCGAGCTGATCGGGCCGGGCGCGGCGGGGCAGTTCATCACCCTCACCCCGCTGTTCGGCGCCGCGCTGGCGCTGATCCTGCTGGGCGAGCCGCTGCGCGCCTATCATTTCGCCGGGCTGGCGCTGATCGTCATAGGCATCGCCGCCGCGGCGCGAATCAGCCGAGCAGCCGTGCCGCCAAGGGTGCGTGATAGGTGAGGACGCCGCTCGCCCCGGCGCGCTTGTAGGCGGTCATCGCCTCGACCACCGCCGCCTCGCGGTCGAGGCCGCCGGCCGCCACCGCCGCTTCGATCATCGCATATTCGCCGGAGGTGGCATAGGCGAAGGTCGGCACCCGGAAACGGCGGCTCACCCGCGCCAATATGTCCAGATAGAAGATGCCGGGCTTGACCATGACGCTGTCGGCGCCCTCGGCGAGGTCGAGCGCGACCTCGCGCAGCGCTTCGGCACTGTTGCGCGGGTCCATCTGGTAGCCGCGCTTGTCGCCCTTCAGCCGCCCTTCGGAGCCGACCGCCTGCCGGAACGGGCCATAGAGGGCGCTGGCATATTTGGCGGCATAGGCCATGATCTGCACGTCCCGGTGCCCCGCCGCCTCCAGCGCGGCGCGGATGCGGCCGATGCGGCCGTCCATCATGTCGCTCGGCGCGATGATGTCGGCGCCCGCCGCCGCCTGCACCAGCGCCTGGCCGACGAGCACCTCCACCGTCTCGTCGTTCAGCACGCGGCCCGCGCCGTCGACCAGCCCGTCATGGCCGTGGGCGGTGTAGGGATCGAGCGCGACGTCGGTGAGCAGGCCGATCTCCGGCACCGCATCCTTGAGGGCGCGGATCGCGCGGCACATCAGATTGTCCGGATTGAGCGCCTCCGCGCCATCGTCGGTGCGCAGATGCTGCGGCGTGTTGGGGAACAGCGCAAGGCAGGGGATGCCGAGCGCCGCCGCCTCGCGCGCGGCGGCGGGCAGCAGGTCGACCGACAGCCGTTCGACCCCCGGCAGCGCGGCGATCGGTTCGCGCGTGTCGCGCCCCTCGCATATGAAGATCGGCCAGATCAGGTCGGCCGGCGTCACCACGGTTTCGGCGTGCAGGTCGCGGCTCCACGCGGCGGAGCGGGTGCGGCGAAGGCGAAGGGCGGGATAGCTGGCGCGAGTCATGCCAGCGGTTTAGCGGCAGTCCGCTTCAAGCGGAAGCGGCGCCGCCCGGACCTCAGTGCGCCTGGGCCAGCCCGTCCGCTAGCAAGGTGCGAATCGTTTCCAGCGCGGTGCGCGTCGCGGGCGGCAGCCGGCCGGCGGGGACGGCCTGCATCGGCGGGGTCGCCGCAGGCGCGGCCTCGCCCTTCCCGTCACGCGCCAGCACCTGCTGCGCGCCCTTGATCGTCAGCCCGTCCTGATTGAGCAACTGGTCGATCCGCGCGACGAGCGCGACATCCTCGGGCCGGTAATAGCGGCGATTGCCGGCGCGCTGGACGGGCCGCAGCTGGCGGAAGCGGGTTTCCCAGAAGCGCAGGACGTGCTGGGCGATGCCCAGCTCGGCGGAAACCTCGCCGATGGTGCGAAAGGCGCCCGGGGCTTTCCTGGCCTGCGGGTCCGTCATCGGCCGGTCATGCCCCGTTGATGCGGTCGCGCATGATCTGGCTGGCGCGGAAGGTCAGCACGCGGCGCGGCGCGATCGGCACTTCGACGCCGGTCTTGGGATTGCGGCCGACCCGGCTGCCCTTGTCGCGCAGGACGAAGGTGCCGAAGCCCGAAATCTTGACGTTGGACCCGTTGGACAGCGCCTCGCACAGATGATGCAGGATGCGCTCGACGAACATCGCGGCGTCGGCGCGGGAAAGGCCGATATTATTGTGGACCTGCTCGGCGAGTTCGGCGCGCGTCAAAGTCGATGTATCGGCCACGGGATCCCCCATTTCGGCGTCGAAACAATATTGTACCGAATTTGCGGGATTCTTCAACCGTGACTGCGGCGGGGCGGTGCGTTTACCAGCGGACCGCCGCCGCGCCCCATGTGAAGCCGCCGCCCATCGCCTCCAGGATGACGAGCTGGCCCGGCTTGATCCGGCCGTCGCGCACCGCCTCGTCGAGCGCGAGGGGGATCGAGGCCGCGGAGGTATTGGCGTGGCGATCGACCGTCATCACCACCTTGTCGGGCGAAAGGCCGAGCTTGCGGGCGGTGCCTTCGAGGATGCGGCGATTGGCCTGGTGCGGCACCAGCCAGTCGATGTCGTCGATCTTCAGCCCGGCGCGGTCGAGCGTTTCATTGAGGACGCTCGCCAGGTTGACGACCGCATGGCGGAACACCTCGCGGCCCTGCATGCGCAGGTGGCCGACGGTGCCGGTGGTCGACGGGCCGCCATCGACATAAAGCAGCTCGCGGTGGCGCCCGTCGGCGTGGAGGGCGCTGGCGAGGATGCCGCGCTCGCCGTCTTCGGCCTGCAGCACGACGGCGCCGGCGCCGTCGCCGAACAGCACGCAGGTGGTGCGGTCTTCCCAGTCGAGAATCCGGCTGAAGGTCTCCGCGCCGATGATCAGCGCCCGGTCCGCGCTGCCGGCGCGCAGCATGTTCTCGCCGACCGTCACCGCATAGAGGAAGCCCGAGCAGACGGCCTGCACGTCGAACGCCACGCCGTCGGCGATGCCGAGATTGGCCTGCACCTGGGTGGCGACCGAGGGGAAGGTGTGGTCGGGGGTCGCGGTGGCGACGATGATGAGGCCGATGTCGCTCGCCTCGACGCCGGCGGCGGCCAGCGCCTTGCGCGCCGCCTCGGTGGCGAGGGTGGAGGTGGTCTCGCCCTCCTCGGCGACATAGCGCTGGCGGATGCCGGTGCGCTCGACGATCCATTCGTCGCTGGTGTCGATTCGGGCGGCGAGTTCGGCGTTGGTGACAACCCGCCGGGGCAGCTGGCTGCCGGTTCCGATGATAGCGGCGCGGCGGGTCATGTCAGGCTGCGGCCTCCGGGGCGGGCGATGGGGTGTTCTGGCTGCGGACGCTGGCGAGATCGTCCGTGATCCGGCGGGTGATGTCGGCGCGCACCATCTTCACCGCCACGCCGATGGCGTTGCTGATCCCGACCGGATCGGCGCCGCCGTGGCTTTTGACGACGACGCCGTTGAGGCCGAGGAAGACCGCGCCATTATGGTTGTTGGGGTCGAGATGGACCTTGAGCATGTGCAGCGCCGGGCGCGACAGTAGGAAGCCGGCCTTCGACCGCAGCGAGCTTTCGAAGGAACGGCGCAGCAGGTCGGTGATGAACCGCGCCGTGCCTTCCATCGTCTTGAGCGCGATATTGCCGGAAAAGCCGTCGGTGACGATCACGTCGGCCTCGTCGCGCGCGGTGCGGTCGCCCTCGATGAAGCCGTCGAAGCTCAGCGGCAGGAAGTCGGCGGCGCGCAGGCGGGCGGCGGCGTCCTTCAGCTCGTCGGTGCCCTTGAGGTCCTCGGTGCCGATGTTGAGCAGCTTGACGCGCGGCCGCTCGATGCCGAGCACGGTGCGCGAATAGGCCGCGCCCATCACCGCGAACTGGACCAGGTTATTGGCGTCGCACTCGGTATTGGCGCCGAGGTCGAGCATCACATAGTCGTGGTCGCCAAGGCTGGGCAGCAGCGCCGCCAGCGCCGGCCGGTCGATGCCCGACATGGTGCGCAACGCCAGCTTGGCCATCGCCATCAGCGCGCCGGTATTGCCGGCGGAGACGGCGGCGGACGCCTCCCCATTCTTCACCGCCTCGATGGTCTGGCCCATCGAGCTGGTGCGGGCGCGGCGGATCGCCTGGCTGGGCTTGTCGTGGCCGGAAATGACGCCATCGACATGGACGATGGTGGCGTCGGCGGCGACGAGCGGGGCCTTGCCCAGTTCCGCCCGAATCTCCGCTTCGCGCCCGTGCAGGCGAAAGCGGACTTCCGGGAAGTTGCGCTTCGCCAGTTCCGCGCCCGCGATAACGGTCGCGGGGCCGCAATCGCCCCCCATGGCGTCAAGCGCGATGACAGGGCGGTCGGTCACTGGCGAGATGCCTTATGATTTTGCGATTCAGGCGTCGACCGATACCACCTCGCGGCCATTATAATGGCCGCAGGCGTTGCACAGGTGATGCGGGCGCTTCAGCTCGCCGCAGTTGGAGCATTCCTGGAACGCTTCGACGGTCAGCGCGTGATGGCTGCGCCGCATGTTCCGCCGCGACGGGGACGTTTTTCTCTTGGGGACAGCCATGTCGGCACCTTGTCTTCCACTATTGATCGAAATTCAGCCATGAACCCCATCGCCGAAAGATCAACGACCAAAAGGCCGCGGACCACGCGGCCGGGACTCATGCGAGCGGCGGACCTATAGCGAATCCCGCCGCGCTTGCAAGTCGCTTGCCGGACACGCATTCTTCGACTCGGGAAAAACGGGGGACTGCGATGCTGCTTCCGATCACATTGAGCCTGGCCGCGGCGCTCGTGGTCATCAATCTGTGGCTTGCCATGCGGGTGGCGCAGGTCCGCCTGAAGGAAAAGACGATGATCGGCGACGGCGGCCATGCGCTGCTCACCGCGCGGATGCGCGCCCATGCCAATTTCATCGAATATGTGCCGCTCATCCTGATTCTGGTCGGCCTGATCGAGGCGGGCGGCGGGAATGCGCGGGGGCTTTGGGCGGTCGCGGCGGTGACCGTGGTGGCCCGCATCCTCCACCCGCTGGGCATGGACCGGCAGACTTCGAACCCCTTGCGCGGCGGCGCCTTCCTGGCGACCGCGCTGGTGCTGGTCGCGCTGGCGATCTGGGCGGCGGTGCTGGCCGCCGGCGCGCCGCCTTCGTTCGAGCTGGGAATCGCCGGCACCGGGCGGGCGTGATGGGCAGGATCGAGGCGGGCGATTCGGCGCCCTGGTTCCGCGCGCCGACGCTGGAGGGGAATGCCAGGTTCGAATTCGACACGGTGGCGGGGCGCTACATCCTGCTGCTGTTCACCGCGCCGGGCGCGCGCGGCGACAGCGCGGCGGCGTTCCGGCTGGTGCTGGAGCATCGCGCGCTGTTCGACGACCTGCGCGCCTCCTTCTTCGGTGTGCTGCGCAATCCCGACGACGGCGCGCTGAACGGCATCAGGCCGGCAAAGCCGGGGCTGCGCTTCTTCATTGATCGCGACGGCAAGATCGTCGTCGGCTTCGGCGGGGCGTCGGGCGGTCCCTTCTGGGTGCTGCTCGACCCGGCGCTGCGCGTGATCGACACCGCGCCGATCGCCGAGGGCCGGCGCCTGTTCGAGCTGCTCCAGAGCCTGCCGCATCCGCAGGACAGGCTGGACAGCAACGCCCCCGTCCTGACCGTCGAGCGCGTCTTCGAGCCTGACATGTGCCGCCGCCTGATCGACCTGTTCGAAAGCGCGGGCGGGATCGATTCGGGCTTCATGCGCGATATCGACGGCAAGACGGTCGGCCTCATCGACTATAAGCACAAGCGGCGCGCGGATCATGTCATCAACGACGAGGGCCTGCGCGCCGAACTGCGCGCGCGAATCGAGCATCATCTGTTGCCGAGCGTGAAGAAGGCCTTCCAGTTCGAGGCGAGCCGCATCGAACGCTATATCGTCGCCTGCTATGACGGCGAAAGCGGCGGCCATTTCCGCGCCCATCGCGACAACACCACCAAGGGCACCGCCCATCGGCGATTCGCCTGCACCATCAACCTCAACACCGGCTATGACGGCGGCGACCTGCAATTCCCGGAATATAGCGCGCGCAGCTATCGCGCGCCGCCGGGGGGCGCGGTGGTGTTCTCCTGCTCGATGCTCCACGCCGCGACGCGGGTGACGCGCGGCCGGCGCTATGCGTTCCTGCCCTTCCTCTACGACGATATGGGCGCCGAGATTCGCGAGCGGAACCAGCAGTTCCTGGTGCAGGCCGAGAGCGGCTAGAGTTTTTCCGGTTTGGCGCCGATTCCGCTTGAAGCGGACAAACTCTATGGCCGGGGCGCCGCTTTCCCGCACCGCGCAAGAAGAAGCCGCCCCGCGCAGGTCGGGACGGCTCAGGTCTCCGGTTGG
>CAZACH010000043.1:0-11717 GCA_964483275.1 uncultured Sphingomonadaceae bacterium
CGCTCCACGGCGTCATCGTCCAGTTCGGCGGCCAGACGCCGCTCAAGCTGGCCGACGAGCTGGAGAAGGCCGGCATCCCCATTCTCGGCACCTCGCCCGACGCCATCGACCTTGCCGAGGATCGTGAGCGTTTCGCGGAACTGGTCGAGCGGCTCGGCCTCAAGCAGCCGAGCAACGGCATCGCGCGCAGCAAGGAGGAGGCGGTGATCGTCGCCGAGCGCGTCGGCTACCCGGTCCTGATGCGTCCCTCCTATGTGCTGGGCGGCCGCGCGATGGAAATTGTCGAGAATGTCCAGCAGCTTGAGACCTATATCGCAACCGCCGTGCAAGTGTCGGGCGACAGCCCCGTCCTGATCGACCAATATCTGCGCGATGCGGTAGAGGTCGATGTCGATGCGATCTCGGACGGCGCCGACGTGGTCGTCGCGGGCGTGCTCCAGCATATCGAGGAAGCCGGCGTCCATTCGGGCGACAGCGCCTGCTCGCTGCCGCCCTACAGCCTGTCGCCGGAGGTCATCGCCGAGATCGAGCGCCAGACCGAGGCGCTGGCCCGCGCGCTCAACGTGCGCGGCCTGATGAACGTGCAGTTCGCGGTCAAGGGCGGCGAGGTCTATCTGATCGAGGTCAACCCGCGCGCCAGCCGTACTGTGCCGTTTGTCGCCAAGGCGATCGGCCGTCCCATCGCCAAGATCGCGGCGCGCGTGATGGCGGGCGAGGCGCTGAAGCCCTTCCTGCCGATTGATCGCGAGGTCGACCATATCTCGGTCAAGGAAGCCGTCTTCCCCTTCGCGCGCTTCCCCGGCGTCGATCCGATCCTGGGGCCGGAAATGAAGTCCACGGGCGAAGTCATGGGAATCGATCGGGATTTCTCGACCGCCTTCGCCAAGGCCCAGCTTGGCGCCGGCGTGGCGTTGCCGACCGGCGGCACCGCCTTCGTGTCGGTCAAGGACAGCGACAAGGCCCAGATCCTGCCGGCCGTGCGCGGTCTGGTGGAGCAGGGCTTCACCATCGTCGCGACCTCCGGCACCGCCGATTTCCTGGCGGGCGAGGGCATAGAGGTCGAGCGCGTCAACAAGGTGGCGCAGGGCCGTCCGCATATCGTCGACCGCATCAAGGATGGCGGCATCGACCTGATCTTCAACACCACCGAAGGCTGGCAGTCGCTCCAGGATTCGAAATCCATCCGCTTGTCAGCGCTTTACGGGAAAATCCCCTATTTCACGACCGCCGCCGGCAGTGGCGCCGCGTCGCAGGCGATCGCATCCCTGCGTCGCGAAAAGCTTGAAGTACGGTCGCTACAGGCATATTATCAAGTTTCGCGCGCGTAATTTCCTAACATTATAAGATCATGCGTGTGACCGTCCGGTCGCACCGATCCGTTTTGAGGGTTGAAGGAGGCTGTTGATGGCCACGGTCGATAAGGTGCCAATGCTGGCGGAGGGCCATGCACGCCTGACCGATGAACTGTATCGCCTGAAGAATGTCGAACGGCCCGCGATCGTCGATGCGATCGAAGAGGCGCGGGCGCATGGCGATCTGTCCGAAAATGCCGAATATCATGCCGCGAAGGAACGGCAGGGCCAGAATGAGGCGATGATCGCCGATCTGGAAAGCCAGTTGTCGCGCGCGATCGTGATCGACCCCACAACCCTGTCGGGGACCAAGGTGGTGTTCGGCGCGACCGTTCATCTGCTCGACGAAAACGACAAGCCGGTGAAATACCAGATCGTCGGCCAGTCCGAAGCGGATGCCAAGATCGGGCGGATTTCCTTCTCCTCGCCGCTTGGCCGGGCGCTGATCGGGCGCGAGATCGGGGACGATGTGGAAGTCTCCACGCCGTCCGGCGATCGCTATTACCAGATTCAGCGGCTCGAATTCGTCTGAGAATGAGGCGTCGGGATAGTCCGGAGGGATAGTCCCGGCGCCTGATCCCGGATCGGATCAGGCGTCCGGCTCGGGCTGGTCCGGGTCGAGCAGCCGGTGGAGATGCACGATCACATAGCGCATTTCGGCGTCGTCCACGGTGCGCTGGGCGGCGCCGCGCCACGCTTCCTCCGCTTGCCGGTAGTTCGGAAAGATGCCGACGATGTCGAGCTTGTCCGTCGACAGGAAGTCGAGGCCCCGCGGGTCGGCGACGCGGCCGCCGAAGACGAGATGCAGCTTGCTTTCACTCATGGCCCTGTTCCATCGCTAAACAATGGGGCGGCGCGATGGCCGCCCGTCACATCATCCCCGCGACTTCATGAACGCGACCAGCGCGTCGAAGCCTTGGCGCTGGATGACGCTCTTGAAATCGGCTTCCTGGGTCAGCGCCAGATTGATCCCGGCGACCGTCAGGTTGGTGATCTGATATTTGCCGTTCACCGGGATCACCGACCATATGGCGTTCATCGGCTGCTGGCCGGGCTGGATCACCTGGCTCTGGATGGAAAAGCCGCTGCCGACCGGGCGGGTGCTGATGATCTTGAGATCGGCATTGGAATATTCATACAGCCGGTCCGCATAGGCATTGACCACATAATTCGGGAAAGCCGCCGAATAGGCCGCATATTGCTGCGGCGTGATCTGGTTGCGGACGGTACGGATCAGGCGATCGCCGATCTGCTTGGTGGCGAAATTGGCCTGGAGCATGCCGCGAAACTTGGTCTTGGCGGCATCGCGCGACAGGGATTTGTCCTTGAGCACCGCGAAGGCGTCATTGGCGAGCTTGTCGATGAATCGACCGGCGTCCGCGGCCGACGTCTGGGCATGGGCCGGCTGGGACATGATCGGCGAGATGACGGTCCCCACGGCGAGCAGGGCTGCCAGGGCGGGGGTCGGAAAGCGCATCCACTCACTCCAAAACTGTTTTCGATACGGCGATTGAGACGGTCGATGTCTCAGGAAGTTCCTGCGACAATCGCAGATCCGCTCTGAACCGCCGTTTAACATCCGGCAATAGCGCGCTATGGATGGCTGATGAAGGCGCGCCGCAAAAAGGTCAACGCGGAAGCAAGATTGTCCTCCGCCGATCTCCACCGTTTCGCCGCCGATCGCTCGGAGGGCAGCCGGCGCCTGCTGGCGCTGCATCTCGGGACGACTTATGCCAGACCGGGCCTGACGCCGCGCGAGCGGTCGCTGGCGGACGATATCGTCCGCGTGCTGGCCCGCGATGTCGCGCCGATGGTGCGGGCGGCGCTTTCGACCAGCATCCGCTTCAGCCGCGACCTGCCGGTCGAGGTCGCCCGCCAGCTTGCCAATGACGTGGCCGAGGTCGCCATTCCGATGCTGAGCGCCAGCGACCTGCTGACCGACGCGGACCTTGTCGAGATCATCCGGGTGCATGGCCCGAGGCATCGCGAGGCCGTCGCGATGCGGCGGAGCGTGTCGGGCATGGTCTCGGAGGCGCTGGTCGATTCGGGAGATGTGCCGGCGATCGCGCGCCTCGTCGCCAATCCCGCCGCGCTTCTGGCCGAACCGCTGCTGGAGCGGGTGGTCGACCGTTATGGGGAGCATGAGGAGGTCGCGGCGCCGCTCGCCGAGCGCGACGGTCTTTCCATGAAGATCGCCGAACGCCTGATGACCGCCGTGACCCGCGAGCTGGCGCGCCAAAGCGGCATCGAGGTGGCGACGCCGACGAGTGCGCGCGAATTGCTGCTGCTTCAGCCGGAGGGCGAACTGCGCGACCTTGGCGAACTGGTCTGGCGACTGGTCGACGAGGGGCGGGCGGGACCGGAGCTTCTGGCGACCGCCGCCGTCGCGGGTGAGCGGGACATCGTCGAAATCCTGCTCTCCCGCCTGGGAGACATGGCGGTCGGCCGCGTGCGGACGATGCTGTCCGTCAAGACCGGGCAGGACGCGCTGTTCGACGCCCTGAACTTGCCGCCCGCGGCGCGGCAGTCGATCAGTCGATTATATTCCGGTCCTTCGCCTGCTTGACCACCTGCTCGGTTGCGGACCGGGCACGCTCGGCCATGTCCTTCGCCGCCCGGGTGGCCGCATCGCGGCCGCGCCCGGCTTCGGCCAATGTCTCGCGGCCGGCCGCGCGCGCGGCCTCGGCCAGTTCGCGGGCCTTGGCGTTGATGTTGCTCCCGATGTCGCCGAACCTGCCGGTCTCCGTCTCCCGCCGGTTGCGCGGCAGCAGGAGCGCTACGAGCGCGCCCACTGCGATGCCGCCGACCAGCGCGAGCAGGGGGTTGCTGTCGACATCGCTGGACACCCGCTCGCGCGCCGAACGGGCCTTGTCCTGCACATTGTGATAGGCGTCGCTGGCATAGCCGCGCGCGTTGCGCACCTGTTCGCCCGCCGCGTGCCGGGCATGGTCCAGCTTCTCCCGCGCGACTTCGGCGGTCCCGCTCGCATAATCGCGGGCGGACGAGGTTTTCTCGCTGGCATATTCGCGCGCCGCCTGGGCTTTTTCAGCGGCGTATTCGCGGGCGGCCTGCGCCTTTTCGCTGGCATATTCGCGCGTCGACTGCGCCTTGTCCTTGAGGGTCATCGGTGTGTCTCCATGATCGGCATAGGGGTTTGAAGGGCCGGACGCATTGCCAGAGACGCGCGAGCGGCCGCTCCGGTTGCGAAAAAACCGCAGCACGGCGGCGCCGAGCGTGATCGCCGTCGAAACCGTCGACAGCTGCTTCGAGCGGGCGGTTGCGAGGGGAAGCGCCAGCCGCGCAATGTCGCCGCCCCGATGGCGGATATTGCCCCAGGCTTCGCCGGCGAGCGCTTTCGGCGACAGGCGATCCTGGATGCGGTTCACCGTCCCCAGAAGTTGCGCGCGGGCCTGATCCGCGCGCGCCTGCGCCTCGATTGTGCGGGTGGCGGCGCTCATGGCAGCTTCTCCTCCACTTCGGTCAGCGGCGTGCCCAGCTTGCCTTCCAGCGTCAGCGCGACATTCTTCTTGCCGCTCATCAGGAAGACCAGGCCGATGATCGTGCTGCCGGCGGCAAGCGCCAGACCGGCGAGCAGCGGCCCGATGAGTTGCGCCAGCGCCAGCAGGCATCCCAGCAGGAGCAGCAGCAGGGCGCAAAACAGCAGCGCGGCGCCCACCGCCAGCTTTATCAGGCCGGCCCGCGCCATTGCGACGCGCTCGAACGCCGAGGCCTTGTAAACGTTGACCTCGGCGCGGAGCACCTGGTTGGCGTCGTCGATAAGCTGGCTGAACAGCGCGCCGATCGTCTCCGATTCTTGTGTCGCCCCCTTCACGAGATCAGGCCAGTCCGTCGCGATCTGTGCCGCTTCCGCCCTTCAGCAGCCGCACCGCGACGAAGCCCAGGGCGGCCGCCGTCCCGATCGCGAGGATCGGGCTTTTGCGAACCGCATCGCGGGCGCCGGCGACCATCTCCTGCACGTCGGTGTCGCGCAGCGTGCTGGCGAGCGAGACCAGCGAATCCGCCGCCTTGCGGGCATAATCGCCATATTCGCTGCCGAGCCGGTCATCGACCGAGCCGGCGGCATCGCGCAACGCCTCGGCAAAGGAATCGATCGCGCCGGTTGCCCGCTCCTTGCCGCTCGCCGCATAGTCGCGGGCCTTTTCGGAGGCGCTTTCGCCGAGGCGCTGCGCTTCCGCGCGCAGCTTGGCGGCGCGGCCCGCGGGTTCCTGGTCGGTATCCAGCGCCGCGGCGGCACCGTTCACGTCGATGTCGCTCGCCGTGGGGTCGACGACCTGATTCGTACCTTCGGGCAGGCTGTTGTCCATGGAATGCTCCTCCGCTCGAAAAACAATGACTTGGGCAATTAAACCCGCGTGATGCCGGTCCGTTCCGCTGCCAGCCGGCCGGGCGGATTGCACCTTGGCTTGCCAACGGCTATCGCCCGGCCAAAGCCGTTCGCCAAGTCATTTCGGAAGGAAAACCATGACCTCTATCCTCGATGTCCATGCGCGCGAGATTCTCGACAGCCGGGGCAACCCGACGGTGGAGGTCGACATTCTGCTGGAAGACGGCAGCTTCGGCCGCGCCGCCGTGCCCTCCGGCGCCTCGACCGGCGCCCATGAGGCCGTCGAACTGCGCGACGGGGACAAGGCGCGCTATCTCGGCAAGGGTGTCACCAAGGCCGTGGCGGCGGTGAATGACGAGATCGCCGGAGAGATTATCGGCCTCGACGCCGAGGATCAGGTCGACCTCGACCGGACGCTGATCGAACTGGACGGCACCGCCAACAAAAGCCGCCTCGGCGCCAATGCCATTCTCGGCGTCAGCCTCGCCGTCGCGAAGGCCGCCGCCGATGCGCGCGGGCTGCCGCTCTACCGCTATGTCGGCGGCGTTTCGGCGCAGACGCTGCCGGTGCCGATGATGAACATCGTCAATGGCGGCGCGCATGCCGACAACCCCATCGACTTCCAGGAATTCATGGTGATGCCGGTCGGCGCGGACAGCATCGCCGAGGCGGTGCGCTGGGGCGCGGAGATCTTCCACACGCTGAAAAAGGGCCTGTCGGACGCGGGCCTGTCGACCTCCGTCGGCGATGAGGGCGGCTTCGCGCCCAATCTCGGTTCGACCACCGATGCGCTCGATTTCGTCATGAAGTCGATCGAGAAGGCGGGATACAAGCCCGGCGACGACGTCGTGCTGGCGCTCGACTGCGCCGCGACCGAGTTCTTCAAGAACGGCGCCTATGTCATGGCCGGCGAGGGGCGCACCCTGTCGCCGCTCGAAATGGCAGATTATCTGGCCGACCTCGCCGCGCGCTATCCGATCCTGTCGATCGAGGACGGCATGGGCGAGGATGATTTCGAGGGCTGGAAGGCGCTGACCGACAAGATCGGCGACAAGGTCCAGCTGGTCGGCGACGACCTGTTCGTGACCAATCCGGCGCGGCTGACCGACGGCATTTCGCGCGGTCTCGCCAACTCGCTGCTGGTCAAGGTCAACCAGATCGGGACGCTGTCCGAAACGCTGGAGGCGGTGTCGATCGCCCAGCGCGCCGGCTACACCGCCGTCATGTCGCACCGTTCGGGCGAGACCGAGGACGCGACCATCGCCGACCTCGCCGTCGCGACCAATTGCGGGCAGATCAAGACCGGCTCGCTGGCGCGCTCCGACCGGCTGGCGAAGTACAACCAGCTCATCCGCATCGAGGAGGAGCTGGGCGACGCGGCGCGCTATGCCGGCCGGTCGATCTTCGCGGGCAAGTCGGCGCAACGATGACGATAGCCCTTGCGGCCAGCGGCGCGGCGTGATTCAATCCCGGCGATGAGAAGGCGGAAGCGTCGATCCTGGCTTGTGCCCCTGCGCGCGGCGGTGTTTCCCGCCGTGGCGCTGGCCGTCATCGGCTATTTCGCGCTGCATGCCGTGATCGGGCAGAGCGGCCTGCTCGCCTGGCGCGGCTATAAGGAGGAGCGGGCGCGGCTGGAATCGCAGTCCGCCGTGCTGCGTCAGGAGAAGGACGCGCTGGAGAAGCGGGCCGCCCTGCTCGATCCGCGCGGGGTCGATCCCGACCTGGCGGACGAGCTGGTGCGGCGCGACCTCGGCGTCGTCCGCCCCGATGAGGTCGTGGTCCCCATTCGCTGATCCCCGAAGGGTGGGTTGCGCCCGGTGAATTGCCGCCTATGTTGGCGGGCAAGCACACCTGCCAGAGTCATTCTGAGAAAAGGGAGAGTTCAGCCGTGGCCAGAGCCGCCCGTCGCCCCGCTGCGCCAGCCAGCGAGCCGGTCAAGTCAGATAAAGCGCTTCCGCAAGAACCAAAACGGTACAAGGCCTCGAAGGAGGAGTTGCTCGACTTCTATCGGATGATGCTGCTCATCCGCCGGTTCGAGGAGCGCGCCGGCCAGCTTTACGGTCTCGGTTTCATTGGCGGCTTCTGCCATCTCTATATCGGGCAGGAGGCCGTGGTGACGGGGCTGCAATCGGCCATTGATCCCGGCAAGGACAGCGTCATCACCGGCTATCGCGACCACGGCCATATGCTCGCCTGCGGAATCGACCCCAAGGTGGTGATGGCCGAGCTGACGGGCAGGGCGGCCGGCATCTCGCGCGGCAAGGGCGGCTCGATGCACATGTTCTCGGTGGACCATGGCTTTTATGGCGGCCACGGCATCGTCGGCGCGCAGGTGCCGCTCGGCACCGGCCTCGCCTTCGCGCATAAATATAAGGGCGATGGCGGCATATCGCTGACCTATTTCGGCGACGGCGCGGCCAATCAGGGCCAGGTCTATGAAGCCTTCAACATGGCCGAGCTGTGGAAGCTGCCGGTGATCTTCGTCATCGAGAATAACGAATATGCGATGGGCACCAGCGTCAATCGCTCCAGCGCGGAGGACCCGCTCTACCGGCGGGGCGAAAGCTTCCGCATTCCGGGGTTGCAGATCGACGGCATGGACGTGCTGGCGGTGCGCGGCGCGGCGGACGAGGCGCTGAAATGGGTGCGCGCCGGCAAGGGGCCGATCCTGCTTGAGCTGAAGACCTATCGCGATCGCGGCCACTCCATGTCGGATCCGGCCAAATATCGTTCGCGCGAGGAAGTGCAGGCGGTGCGCGAGAAGTCCGACCCCATCGAGCATGCCAAGCAGGAACTGCTCAAGATGGGCGTCGAGGAGGCCGAGCTGAAGGCGATCGACCGCGAGATTCGCGAGCAGATCGCCGAAGCCGCCGATTTCGCGGAGGAGTCGCCGGAACCGGATCTGTCCGAACTCTACACCGAGGTGCTGGTGGAGAATTATTGATGGCGATCGAGATCAAGATGCCCGCGCTGTCGCCGACCATGGAGGAAGGCACCGTCGGCAAATGGCTGGTCAAGGAAGGCGACAGCGTCGCGGCGGGTGACGTGCTCGCCGAGATCGAGACCGACAAGGCGACCATGGAATTCGAGGCGGTCGACGAAGGGACGGTCAGCCGCATCCTCGTTCCCGCCGGCACGGATGGGGTCAAGGTCGGCACGGTCATCGCGGAACTGACCGCCGAGGGCGAGGAGGCGCCGCCCGCGAAATCGAAGGCCCGGCCGGCGAGCAAGGCCAAGACGGACGAAGCGACGAAATCGGACTCCGACGAGGAAAAGCCCGAAAAGGCGCCCGAGCCGGAATCCGGCAAGCCCGCCAAGGCGGAAACCGGCACGACCCAGCTCGTCAAGCCCAAGGCCGATGTGAAGCCCGAGGGCGGGTCCGGCGAAACCGTGCGCCAGACGGTGCGCGAGGCGCTGCGCGACGCCATGGCGGAGGAGATGCGGGCCGACGACCGCGTCTTCGTGATGGGCGAGGAAGTCGCCCAGTATCAGGGCGCCTACAAGGTCACGCAGGGCCTGCTCGACGAGTTCGGCGACAAGCGGGTGATCGACACGCCGATCACCGAATATGGCTTCAGCGGCGTCGGCACCGGCGCGGCGATGGGCGGGCTGAAGCCGATCGTCGAGTTCATGACGTTCAACTTCGCGATGCAGGCGATCGACCACATCATCAACTCGGCCGCCAAGACCAACTATATGTCGGGCGGCCAGATGCGCTGCCCGGTGGTGTTCCGTGGCCCCAATGGCGCGGCCAGCCGGGTCGCCGCGCAGCACAGCCAGAATTACGGGCCATGGTATGCGAGCGTGCCCGGCCTCGTCGTGATCGCGCCCTATAGCGCCGCCGACGCCAAGGGCCTGCTGAAGGCCGCGATCCGCAGCGATGACCCGGTGGTCTTCCTGGAGAATGAGCTGCTCTACGGCCAGAGCTTCGACGTGCCGGCGGACAATGACCTCGCGCTGCCGATCGGCAAGGCGCGGGTCGTGCGCGAGGGTGGCGATGTGACGCTGGTCAGCTATTCGATCGGCGTCGGCATCGCGCTCGACGCCGCCGCGACGCTGGCCGAGGAAGGCATCGAGGCCGAGGTCGTCGATCTGCGCACGCTGCGGCCGCTCGATCGCGAGACGGTGCTTGCCAGCCTCAAGAAGACCAACCGCATGGTGGTGGTGGAGGAAGGCTGGCCGACCTGCTCGATCGCGTCGGAGGTCATGGCTATCGCCATGGAGGACGGCTTCGACGACCTCGACGCGCCGGTGCTGCGCGTCACCAATGCCGACGTGCCGCTGCCCTATGCGGCCAATCTGGAAAAGGCGGCGCTGATCAAGGCCGAGGATGTCGTCAAGGCCGCCAAAACCGTCTGTTACAGGGACTGAAGCATGGCCATCGAAATCAAGATGCCGGCCCTCTCGCCGACCATGGAGGAAGGGTCGATCGCCAAATGGCTGGTCAAGGAAGGCGACAAGGTCGCCGCCGGCGACCTGCTTGCCGAGATCGAGACCGACAAGGCGACGATGGAGTTCGAGGCGGTCGACGAGGGCGTCGTCGCCAGCATCGACGTCGCGGCCGGGACCGACGGCGTCAAGGTCGGCACGGTCATCGCGACGTTGACCGCCGAGGGCGAGGAAGTACCCGCGAAGGCGAAGAAGCCGGCCACCGGTAAGCAGGCCGAGCCGGAACCGAAAGCCGAGGAACAGGCCGCGCCCGAGGAAAAGCCGGCGGCGAAGCCCGATGAGGCCAAGGCCGAGGCCGAGCCGGCCGCGAAACGCCAGCCCAAATCCGGCGAGGATCGCGTCAATGCATCCCCGCTCGCGCGTCGGCTTGCCGAACAGAAGGGTGTCGACCTGTCGGCCTTGAGCGGTTCGGGGCCGAACGGCCGCATCGTCAAGGTGGATGTCGAAGGCGCGCCGGCAGGCGAAGCCAAGGCAGCGCCGGCGAAGGCGCCCGCATCCGCACCAGGCGCGAAGGGGCAGCCGGCCGCGATCTCGGCCGACATCGACATCCCGCATGAAGCGATCAAATTGTCGAACATGCGCAAGGTCATCGCGCGGCGACTGACGGAATCGAAACAGACCGTCCCGCATTATTATCTGGCGATCGACTGCAATCTCGATGCCTTGCTGAAGCTCCGCGCGGAGCTGAATGCCGGGCTGGAAGCGCGCGGCGTCAAGCTGTCGGTCAACGACCTGCTGATCAAGGCACTGGGCGTGGCACTGGCGGAGGTACCGGACGCCAATGTCTCCTTCGCCGGCGACACGCTGATCAAATATTCGCGCGTCGATATCTCGATGGCGGTGGCGATTCCCGGTGGCCTGATCACGCCGGTGCTCACGGACGTCGTGTCCAAGCCGCTGTCGGTGATCGCGACGGAGGCGAAGGAGCTTGCCGCGCGGGCGCGCGAGGGCAAGTTGCAGCCACATGAATATCAGGGTGGCACCGCGTCGATCTCCAACCTCGGCATGTACGGCATCAAGCAGTTCGATGCGGTGATCAATCCGCCGCAGGGCATGATCCTCGCGGTCGGCGCCGGCGAGCAGCGCCCCTATGTGGTCGATGGCGCGCTGACGGTGGCCAATGTCATCACCGCGAGCGGCAGCTTCGACCATCGCGCCATCGACGGCGCGGTCGGGGCCGAACTGATGCAGGCCTTCAAGCGGCTGGTCGAAAAACCGCTGACGATGCTGGCCTGAGCCGCCGGGCGGGCGATTGGATCATGAGGGCGCGGGTCGCCCGAAAAGGGAATGGATGATGGCTGATACCTATGACGTTGTGGTTCTTGGATCGGGGCCGGGCGGCTATGTCGCCGCCATTCGCGCCGCGCAACTCGGCCTCAAGGTCGCGATCGTCGAGCGCGAGAAGCTGGGCGGCATCTGCCTCAACTGGGGCTGCATCCCGACCAAGGCGCTGCTGCGTTCGTCGGAAATCTATCATTATCTGACCCATGCCGATGCCTATGGGCTGACCGCCGAAAAGCCGGGTTTCGACCTCGGCAAGATCGTCGAGCGCAGCCGTGGCGTCGCCGGGC